>JALNWK010000007.1 GCA_023230925.1 Limnochordia bacterium | reverse complement strand
TTCGTGTCTCTGATAGCCAAGATGGTCCGTTATCTCACCATCGTAAATGGCTTCAAGAACCTCTTTCGTCATCTTCCGCATTAGCTCTTGAAAATCCTCGGTAGTCTTGACTTCCTGTTCCTTGATTTACACCACTAACCCGATTGAAAGCTTTCATCGAGCGGTTAGGAAGGTGATGAAATCCAAGTGCATGTTTCCCAACGAGGACGCGGTCCTTAAGCTCATGTACCTGGCAAACATGCCAGCATTGAGTCCTCAATTTGAATCCTTCGTGGCCCTCCATTCTAAACATCGGTGAATAAGATTTTTGCGCAAATAATTGAACCCCCGGGACAATTAGAGGAGCCCTATCGAGGCTCCTCAAGTAATCAGTATTCATCGGTTTCTGCTTGTTGTAGATTGAGGTTTTCCGGAAGGTACTTGCCGGTCTTTTTTCTTTGACGCACACATTCTGTCAGCAAATACTCAATCTGCCCATTAACAGATCGAAAGTCAGCCTCGGCCCAGGCGGCGATCTCCTCGTATAGCTTCAAAGACAGGCGGAGTGGAACTTGCTTTTTACTCATCTTTAGTACAGGCTTCCACTATTTACAATTGGCTGAGCGTCTTTATTGCCACAGAGGATCACCAGGAGATTTGATACCATGGCCGCCTTCCGTTCTTCGTCAAGTTGAATACTTTCATTTTCGCTAAGTTTTTCCAAAGCCATTTCCACCATACCTACAGCTCCGTCTACAATCATCTTCCGAGCATCAATAATCGCGCTAGCCTGCTGCCTTTGCAGCATAACCGCGGCGATTTCCGGTGCATAGGCCAGATAGGTAATACGGGCTTCGATAATCTCCAAGCCTGCTCCTTCCACCTTATCTTGAATTTCCTGACGAATGCGCTCTGCCACAACCGCACTAGAACCCCGCAGACTACCTTCATCCGGGGTACCATCGCCCGTTGTGTCAACACCTTGAGCTATGTCATAAGGATAAATCCGGACAATACTTCTTACTGCGCTGTCACATTGCAAAGAAAGATATTCTTTAAAGTTGTCCACATTAAACACCGCTTTGGCTGTATCCACAACCCTCCACATGACTGCAATTCCAATTTCCACAGGATTACCCAAAACATCATTAACCTTTTGCTTGCTATTATTGAGGGTCATCACTTTTAAAGAAATCTTCTTGCTGGCCGCACTGCTTTGACCCACTGAAGTCTGCCCTGAGATTACAACCTTTGCTCCTGAATCATGATCTACGTCTCCGCTCTGTCCCAAACGGGTTTTGGCGGCGGGATTAACGGCGGAAGAAAAGGGGTTTACATAGAAAAAGCCTGGTTCCTTTAGTGTTCCAATGTAATTACCAAACAACGTGAGTACCAGGGCCTCTTGGGGCTTAATGATCTTTAGACCTGCAAAGGGAATGGCTCCAGCAAAGAGTCCAATAATCCCCACAACTAAAGGTAACGTACCGATAGGAAGCCCCGCTTTCAAAAGAAAGCCTCCAAGTACTACCAGACCAATGATCCCTAGATAAAGCAGGATTAAGACCATTAGCATTGCCATCCCGGATTTTGCTTTTAAAGTTTTTTCAGTCATCCATAGCTCACTCCTCCACTTTAGATATCAAAATGATATCATTTTGATAAGAGGATCGCAAGCACGTTTGAAAAAAATGGTTCGGATCGTAAGAGTCTGCAAACTCATGTGTCCAGCATGTCTGCTGAGCCGAAGAGTTGAAAGAAACCCTGTCGCCTTAACTAGCGGGAAGACAAGGGCGTCACTGGTAACGGTGGGGTCTAAAGGAAGTCGAAGGAAAAACGTGGAATGGTGGGAAGGCCCAAAAGCTAGATAACCTAGGGGTTAGGACGGACGGATTCATGTTCAGGCAGACTCGACTTGGTAATCTCGAACAAGCCGAAAGGCGATCTATGAGGGCAGCGTGTATATTGCGGTGTTTGTACCTTTTGAGACAGTCTCAAGGCTTTTGCACAGGTTGATGGGGATAAAGGTTACTCCGATGGCGCATGTAGCCTATAGAACCTCTATGAAAAATGACAAACTAAGCAACACGCACATCATTCCATCAAAGCAAACATTTGCAGATATCGACAGTCCACATGCTAATTCTTTGTTGCCATGTTAAAACTGGGTACGAAATCAGGGTTTTCACGGATATAGCCAAAATGTCTTGAGTCTATTATGCGGATGACGCCTAAGAGGCGTCATCCGGGTAACTAAGCAGTCAGCACGGCTAAGTGGTGAGCTAAAGCGTTTTTATATAGCCCCATGTATTCGGCTGCAGAACGGTTCCAGGAATGGTCTTCCTTCATAGCCTTTTGGATCAGGGAATGCCAAGCCCGTTGATTCTCGAACAGATACAAAGCCCGCTCAATGGCCTCGAGTAACGCATGGGGTTCGTAGTTGGTAAACGAAAAACCATTACCACTTCCGGTATTAGGATCGTAATCAATGACTGTATCCTGTAGTCCGCCTGTAGCTCGGACGATGGGAATAGTCCCATATCTAAGGCTTATCAACTGTCCTAGACCGCAGGGCTCAAAGGCCGAAGGCATGAGGAACATATCACATCCTGCATAGATCCTTTGGGCCAAGGTCACGTTAAAGCCGATCTCTACTCCGATCTTATCCGGGTACTTATTACGCAGATCCCGAAACATGTCTTCATAGTGTCCATCACCGGTGCCAAGAATAACAAGTTGCAACTGTCTTTGCATAAGCTCTTCGGCTATGCCTTCAATTAGATCCAAGCCCTTTTGATCAACTAAGCGGGAGACTAATCCCAGCAGGGGCACATCAAGCTGCGGTAATCCCATTTCCCGTTGGAGTTCCAACTTGTTACGTCGTTTACCCTCCAATTCGTCAACTGTGAAATTGTGGGTGATCCTTGGGTCAGTAGCCGGGTTGTACTCGTGAATGTTAATTCCGTTGCAGATACCGTATAGATCATGGCTACGCTGCTGTAGGATGCCCTCAAACCGTTCTCCATATTCTGGATGTTGGATCTCGTTGGCGTATGTGCGACTTACAGTGTTTAGTACATCGGACCAAACAAGTCCGGCTTTCATAAAGCTCATACTACCGTAAAACTCCAGTTTGCCTGGTTGAAAGTACTCATCCCCCAAGCCCAACAGGTTCAAGGACTCCTTCGGGAAATTCCCTTGATAACGCAGATTGTGAATGGTAAAGACCGTGGCAATTCCTCGGTAAAATGGGTCTTGTTGGTATTGTTCTTTCAAGAGCAATGGAATAGGCCCCGTCTGCCAGTCGTTGCAGTGAATTACATCGGGTCGAAATCCTAGGACCTTGATCATTTCCAGAACTGCCCGGGAAAAGAAAGCAAATCGTTCTGCTTCGTCCCAGTATCCGTAGATATGATCCCGATCGAAGTAATGATAGTTGTCTATAAAATAGACTGGTACTTTGCGGATAGTTCCGTCCATGCGGGCCTCGATATCCCCTTCTCGGACGATGGCGGTAGCTTTCCGGCTTCCTACCTGAACAGGAAAGTCAGCTATTGTTCTTTTGGCCTCAATCCGGGAATATCTAGGCATTACAATCCGTACATCATTGCCATAGGTTGCCAAAGCTTTAGGTAGGGAACCAGCCACATCAGCAAGCCCTCCGGTTTTAGCGAAGGGAACCACCTCTGCTGAGGCAAACAGGATTTTATGAGTTTCATCGAATTCTGGAATTCCCACAAGACCGTCCCCTTTCTCAAGGTTGACTGATGACTTCTTCCACTTGTCTAAGACTATTTGCTGCAAGTTCTGGTGCAGTTGGATTGATATAATACCCTGTGCCGAATTCAAATCCCGCGACAATAGTCAGCCGTGGTAAGATTTCCAAATGCCAATGGTAGTGTTCATGGCCTATCTCCCAAGGTGCGGTGTGTAGTACCATGTTGTAGGGAATTACATCAAAGGCTGACTCTAGTCTGCGAATTCCTGTGCTGAGGATGTGGCAGAATGTACTAATCTCCTGATCTGTGATGAGACCAAAGTCGTGACTATGTCGTCGGGGCATAATCCACATTTCATAGGGAAAACGGGAGGCAAAGGGACAAAACAACAGGAAGTCATCGTTTAGTTCTACTACCCGTGTCCCCGAAAGCTCTACTTCTAGCATATCGCAATACAGGCAACGTCCGTGGCGTTGAAAGTAGTCCGTGGCAATCCGCGTTTCGGTTGCGATAACCACAGGGACTAAGGGAGTTGCGATTAACTGGCAGTGGGCATGTTCTAGCGATGCTCCGGCAATTCGCCCTGAGTTTTTGAAAAATTGCAGGTACTTAAGCTTTGGATTGGTACGCAGATCATAGTATCGTTGAAGCAGCATCGCTATTATGCTCTTAAGCTGTCCGATGGAATGGGTCCCAAAGGTAGAATCATGATGGGGTGATTCTACCAATACTTCATGTACGCCGATTCCGTTTATTGCTTTGTACGGTACATGAACTACCTCGTTAATTCCTTGGGCCTCTAATGATAGGGCGGGGAACTTATTTGGTATTACCCGCACCGTCCACCCGGGGGTATTAGGAATATCCGGATCCCTGCCAGTTACTGCAATCTCCGGTGGTGTTTGGTGTTCATTGCCATAGCAAAAAGGGCATTCTCCCCCTCGTTTCTCTTGGTGGGCGATCCGAAAATCGTGGGGTCGTTTGCCCCGTTCCGATGCGATCACTACCCACATATCTGTGCTTGGATCATACCTTAATTGTGACACCGTATCCTCTCCTTGCCCAGGACTTGCCACTTATTGATGATGTCTTTCATAAGATGTAGCAAAGGAGCCTGGTTTATGCTACCTGTTTTTGGCTCTGCTCAAGATTATCTGTGCCAGTAGATCCATGATTTGCCGGTAATTTTGCCGATGGCTTAGCCGCTATTTTGGTAAGACTAACGGAAAAGGATACTAAGGAGTGAGGATCATTGGCTAGCAAAGCGCAGTTGATCGCGGTAGGGGAGACTTGTTCAGAGTTCAACCCCAGGGATGAGCAGGTAGACAGAACTTGTGAGCACTGTAGTCATTGGAACGATCAGGAATGTATCCTGGAGATCTTCAAAAGGCAACTGGCAAATCTGGACGAACCAGGGGGGATGGGTCTTCGAATGTAAGTTACCCTTAAGGCAGGAATCGGAGCCTAGGATGTCGTAAATATATAATTGAGAGGTAGTTCTAGACTCGGGGAGGTGTTATTCTTATGGGTATTGCTTGGAATGAATTGCAGGAGCTAGAAAAGCAAGGGTATTCCATTACCAAGATTATGGATCTTGCTGGCGGCGGTGCAAAGGTAATTATGACCAATGTGCAGACCAACGCCAAGAAAGTTGTTAGACTTAATCCAGAGGACAAAACCATGCTTGAGGCTCGGAATGCTAGAAGGAGATTCTAGCGCTTATTAGGGCAGGTTGTCCTGCTCTAGTGCGAGCAGGTAGGATTTTATCTTTGGATCAGGGGTAAATCCACCCCTTCCCGAGGCACCAATCACTCGATGGCAGGGGATAAGAATGGGAAGCGGGTTTTGGGATAACGCTCCACCCACTGCCCGGGCGTAGCCTCGTGTACCTAGTTTCTGAGCGATCTCGCCATAGGTGCAAATCGAACCGTAAGGAATTTGCGAAACCAGAGCAAAGACTCGCCTTTGAAAGGGCGTACAATACAGTTCATAGTCGATCTCAAAGGCGTGTCTTTTGCCCGCGAGATACGACTGTAGCTGATCGGTAAAGCGCCACCCCTCGGACCGGTAGTTAAGCCCAACCGGGCAATGTAACCGTTTTTCCAGCATACTGGTTATCTCACAAGTATCCTTTCCAAATCCCAAGGCTACTGCGGTATTGTCTAGTTCATACACTACGGTAAGATATCCTAAGCTATAGGCTACAAAAGAATAAAAGAATCTTTTGCTAGAAATTGACATAGTTGTTATCCCGCTTTATATCCAGTAATCGCCAGTTAGGGTCAACCACAACTCCCTGTAATTGCCCTTCAATATCGCAGGTGATGGTGTTTTTCGCCTTATCTAGCACCACATTAAACGTCCTACTATGTTCTGCAGTATCGATCCGTATTTCAACTGGTCCTTTATACATAGTACTACCTAGGTTAGCTATGGTAATAACTGCTTTTCCCTTTGTGTTTGAGGTGACCTCGGTAACTGCAAAATCGACATGTGCCGTGCCATACACCCAGTCTTTAAAAAACCAGTCCAGGTTCTGGCGACTTGCTTTCTCGACTGCCTTCTGCCACTGCGGCAAAGAGACCGTATCTCCTTTACAATTGGAGTATAAATCTGCAAGAACGGTCCGGTATATACCCTCCCCAACGATATCAGCTAGCATTTGATGGACATAGACGCCCTTGTGAATCAGTAGATCGAACTGATCCTGATAGACAAAGGTAATCTTAGCAAGGGGCATCTCAGCAGAACCCTCTTTTTTTATTTCCCTTAAAATATAGGCATATTCGGTGTAATTTCCTTGCATCAGCCTCACTCCATCGGAGGCCTGGTTGGAATCTAGAAAAAGCTTTGCAGAGTATTCGGCTAGGCCCTCGGCAAGGATCCATCCTTCTGTGAGTAAGGGAACTGTTGTATAGCCCCAGTAGTAGTGGGCAAGCTCGTGAGCTAGGGTATGGGATAGAATA
The DNA here is from genome assembly GCA_023230925.1 of Limnochordia bacterium. Taxonomy (NCBI): domain Bacteria; kingdom Bacillati; phylum Bacillota; class Limnochordia; species Limnochordia bacterium. The sequence continues at coordinate 71,008 of JALNWK010000007.1, read as the reverse complement.
GTAAAATCATTAGTATGAATAGCCCTGGCCACAATCCCACTGGATAGCACAATACCATACGGGGTGGAATAGGCCATCTCCATAGCTGAGTCGAAAATTACAACACTGGTACTTTCAGCCAAGAAGGGGCCAGACTGCTGCTCGTAAAAGCGTCTTGCTTGGTACACGATATCGGCCAATGCGGAAACAGCAGAAGACTGTCTTGGCGTGTAATAGACATGAACTGGTCGGCCGTCAGGGTAGTTAAACGTTGTTTTCTCCACAGAGAGGGCCAGGAAGTTTACCAGTGGACTGGGGACCGTGGATGCAAACTGATAGGTAGTACGTCCTTGGCTGGAATGTGTGCTTACAAGCTCACCCGGGACGATGGGGGTTAGTTGATTGGGCACAGTAGCCGTCAGGTTCAGGGTATACAGGTTTTCCTTAAGCATGCCAGGATACCAAGCTACAGCTGTGTCGTAGTGAATTTGGGGTAAGCTGAAATAGGACTCTTTTTCCTGACTGTAGGAGATGGTTACCTTTTTGACCTCTTCCTTTTTCAGTTTCTGGGGGAAATCCACCCACCAAACGGAAAGTAATCCACTGGGGATCTTCCATTTAGAAAACTTCGCTGGCTTACCGTCAATGGTTACCCCCAAGAGGGTAAAGCCTTCATCCAGGAAGAAGTACATCGATCCCACATTAGCCTTTAAGGATTTGACAGACATTGTTGCCACTAGGTCCACATTGATTGCCCGCTTATTGGGATCCGAGGCCTTGATCTCGTTGACATCTATCTTGAGATCATAGTGGGTGATGGCCACGTCGGACCGATTATACAAGTATAATGCCCCCTGTTCAACCAAAGAGACACAACCTGTGGCCAAAAAACCAATGCAAAGAATGATCATGCCAAGCTTACATGTTCTTAACATATGCAAGCACCTTTTTCAGTTGGAATGAGTCTATTTTCTCGATACCACTTCCATTTTCCTGCTGATTAACCTTTTTACCATGAAATATTGGAGGTGTTTCTGGCGGCCTTGCCGAAATATGTCTCCTACGAACATTACGTGAGGAGGAAGCGGTTTGAAGTACACGATCGGATTAGATTACGGAACCCAATCGGGACGAGCGCTGCTTGTTGAGGTGGAAACTGGTCGAGAACTGGCCTCGGCTGTCTATAGTTACTCCAACGGTGTTATTGACGAAAGACTCCCTGAAAGTGATATCTTGCTAGGTCCCGATTGGGCACTACAGGATCCGGAGGATTACCTACGGGTACTGAAACAGACTGTTCCTGCGGTGCTGCGGGAAGCTGGAGTTGATCCGGAGGATGTGATTGGTATTGGGGTTGACTTTACCGCTTGCACGATCTTACCCATCGATCAAGAGGGAACCCCCTTATGTATGAAGCCTGAATACCGCCGGAATCCCCACGCATGGGTGAAGCTTTGGAAACATCATGCTGCACAGGCTGAGGCTAACATGCTCAATGAGCTTGCCCGCGCCCGGGGTGAGTCCTTCCTGGAGCGATACGGTGGCAAGATCTCCTCGGAGTGGTTTTTCCCAAAAGTGTTACAGATAATTCACGAGGCCCCCGAGATTTACCGAGCGGCGGATAAGATTATTGAGGCCGCGGACTGGATTGTCCTACAGCTTACAGGGGTCGAGGCCCGTAATGCCTGCACCGCGGGGTACAAGGCTATTTGGTCCCGGCAAGAAGGCTATCCCACGCAGGAGTTTCTCAAGGCGCTGCATCCTGACGTAGAAGACATCGTCCAGGAGAAAATGTCACAGGAGATCTATCCAGCAGGTAGCAAAGCCGGCTACTTGACCGACTACTGGGCCAAGGAACTCGGGCTTACCACAAAGACGGCGGTTGGGGTAGCGATTATTGATGCCCATGTATCAGTACCCGCCACTACCGTTACGGAACCGGAAAAAATGGTGATGGTGATGGGGACTTCTACTTGCCATATGGTTCTATCGGATGAGGAGAGGTTTGTCGAGGGTATGGGTGGTGTGGTGGCGGATGGGATTATACCCGGCTACTATGGCTATGAGCTAGGACAAGCGGCGGTTGGTGATATCTTCGAATGGTTTGTCACAAATTGTGTCCCCGCTGCCTACGAAACGGAAGCCAAGGCCCGGGGGATGAACATCCATCAATTGTTAACTGAGAAGGCGGAAAAACTTGCTGTGGGGCAAAGTGGACTTTTGGCCCTTGATTGGTGGAATGGCAACCGATCTGTTTTGGTTGATGCGGAACTATCAGGTATGATTATTGGGGCGACCTTAAATACGAAGCCCGAGGAAATCTACCGTACCTTAATCGAGGCTACTGCCTTTGGTACGAATAAGATTATTAAGGCTTGTGAGAGCCAGGGTGTAACCATTAAAGAACTTTATGCCTGTGGTGGCTTGCCCGAGAAGAACCGCATGCTGATGCAGATCTATGCCGATGTTACCGGTCGCAAGATCAAGGTGGCCCGTTCAGCCCAAACACCAGCCCTAGGCTCTGCCATGTTTGCTGCGGTGGCCGCTGGTAAGGATGCAGGCGGTTATGATAACATAGTTGACGCTGCCAAGCGGATGGCCGGACTGAAGGATCTAACCTTTAGCCCGAACATGGATAACCATCGGGTTTACGCGGAAATATATGGTGAATATGAAAGACTTCATGACTATTTTGGACGGGGCGAGAATAACGTAATGAAACGGCTAAGACAGCTACGTAAGTAAATGGACTGGAACTTCATAGGACCCCTTTCTTTTGGAAAAGCTATCGCTAGAAAGTGGTGATGCAGGTGACAGAACCGGTACACAAAGGAGCAAAGGTGGTTGTAATCGGCACTGGGATGGTCGGTGCCACGTTTGCGTACACAGCGGTGATGAAAGGACTAATATCCGAGCTTGTACTCATCGATGTGGATCATCAACGGGCAGAGGGAGAGGCCATGGATCTTAATCATTGTCTACCCTTCGCATCTCCCATGAAGATCTATGCAGGCGACTATTCCGATTGTGTCGGGGCCCATATTATCGTTATTACCGCCGGAGCACCACAAAAACCAGGACAGACCCGCCTTGAACTGGCTCAGACTAACACGAAGATCATGCAGGATATCATCCAGCGGGTGATCCACTACAATTCCGACACTATTTTGTTAGTAGCCACCAATCCCGTGGATGTACTTACCCACGCGGCTATTGAGTTTTCTGGTTTTTCACCCCGGCGGGTTATTGGTTCCGGTACGGTGCTAGATACGGCTAGGTTACGCTACCTTATCGCTGAACAGATGGGCTTGGATCCGAGGAGCGTTCATGCCTATGTCATTGGTGAACATGGGGATTCGGAGCTTGTGGTGTGGAGCTCGGCCAATATTGCAGGTATGCGTCTACAGGACTTTTGTCCCGTGTGCCGCTCATATTACAACGGTCCGGTGCTGGAGACAATCTTCGAGAATGTGAAAAATGCAGCCTATGAGATCATCAAGCGCAAGAAAGCTACATACTACGGGATTGCCATGGGCCTTCATAGAATTGTGGAATCCATTCTGCTAGACCAAGGTTCCGTATGGACCGTTTCTACGTTGATCAACGACTATTACGGAATCGACGGAGTATGTTTAGGCCTTCCGGCGGTGATCGACAGTACGGGCATTTCAAAGATACTTAGGATCCCCCTATCCGAGGAAGAAGCGCAATTGCTAGCTGCCTCAGCGGCTATTGTTAAGGAAGTAACCTTGGGTGCTTTGGGACGTCAGCCTAAGCAAGATGGTGTAGTCCGTGACTATGTACTAGACACAAGAGCCGATTAGCAGCGGCTCTTGTGTTTAAACAAGGCCAACCTTAGAATAATTAGTTCTTTGTATTGCTCTAATTCAGCGTTTACTGCCCTGGAAAAGTCAATTGATTTTAGGTACAAACTCTGTACCCTTATTCTAATACTCGCGCTGATCACAGTGGGTATTCCGGTGCTAATTGCTTAGTGAACGCTGCATCCGAAACGCGGCATATTGAGGTAGACGAAGGTGCAACCACGGGATTTCGCAAAAAGAACGAAAAGCTTTACTGGACGTAGCGTTGCAGCAGTCTGTTGCGGCTCTACCGGGAGCGGATGTTGAGCGCGTGGTTCGTTTCGGATCCCATGCACGGGGAACTTGCATTCTAGAAGTGACATTGATCTTATCGTTATTCGGCCCACCGGTAAACTATTTCTACACCGCGCGGATGATCTAATTAGCCTTCTTCCACCGGGCATTCCGGTTGACATGCTTGTTTACATACCTTGGAAATGGGAGCATTTGCGTCATCATCGTAGCTTTCATCATCTAGCCGAGGAGCAGGGGAAGAGACCGTCTGGGGAGATAGTGGCAGAGCTTGCCGGGATGCGAAGCATTTTGATCCAACGTTTAAGACGATGATCCCCCTTGGTGCAAGCCTAGACAAGTATTATATCCCAACGCGTTATCCTGATAGTCTACCCGGCAGAATACCTGCTGAAGCTTTTGACAAGTGGGATGCTGAAAGATCAGTTAGGACAACCCGAAGCAGATTAGCACACGTGCGCGACCGCCTTGAACGCATACAGACTGAGTAACCTGCACGTAACCACATTGCCTTGGCCCAAAGAAACGATACTGTTATTGCTAACCCCGGATGCGATGTCCTCCTGACTCTAAAGGGGATTCCTCTAGCCCGACGACTTTACCCGAGAGCAACTGTGCATAGCTTTACCTGCCCAATCTTTCATAATCTGACGCCGGACGGACCGTCCCATGGACTTGGCCAGAGGGACCTATCGCGTAGACGAGTATCATCTACTCGGTGGGAAGAACCTCAAGGGTTACTGCCTTCCCCTAAGTGGGATCTGGACCACCTATTCGACTGGTTCTTGTTACTCCCACCCTGTAGAACAGTTGGGCCAATTAATCCTTATCAAAGTTTTTCTCACTCTGAGGCAGGGCGGTGTTTGGGCAAAATCCTTTGCGTTCGTTAATTGTGTATTACCAGACAATTCTTGCAGGGAAAAGGGGCGGTTTCATGGAAAAAATGAAACATATACTGTGAGAGAAGTGGTCTGGTTGCTGTGGAGAAAGTTGGGGGTTACCATCATCGTATTGTTTCTGTTATCTGCATGTTTACATAAACCAGATGAGGGCCACCCTGTCCTGTCAGGTAGTTATTGTACACAGCAACCGACGGTACCGGTATCGAGTATCTTAGTGATGACCTATAACATCAACTATGGACGGAGCATGGACGGATCATTGGATTTGGGTGCCACTGGTAAGGTGCTTTCCACTCCCGAACTCCCGGATATTATCGGGTTGCAGGAGGTTGACGTGCGATATGCTCGACGGTCATTAGTGGAGAATCAGCTAAGTACTTTAGCAGAAGGATTAGGCATGCATTATGCCTATGGCCCAGCCCTATCAAAGCTCTGGAACGGATATTTTGGCAACGCAATTTTGAGCAAATATCCTATTGTTGAGGCCTACAATAATCGCTTATCTAAGCAGTTTACCGATGAAGACCGCGCCTTTCTCCACGTTGTGGTCGACGTGCCCGATGTAGGGCTGTTAAATGTGGTCGTTACTCATTTGGGGCTTAATGCTAAGGAGCGGACCCTTCATGTGCAACAGATCCTAGCTTACACGAGGCAGCTTTCCGGTCCGGTGATACTACTTGGGGACTGGAATGCCGAGAAAGAGGAGTCAATTCATCTGTTAGAACAGCACTATACCGACGCAGCAAGTCAATTTGAACGGGATTATGGTACTTTCCCTAGCTCCTCGGCAAAGGGAGCACGGATCGACCGCATCTACCATTCTAAACAACTTTTAGCCTTGGATTATCAAGTGCTTATGGAGCAAGCTTCGGATCATCGACCGGTGGTTGCTAGGTTCGAGTTTAAATAGCAGAGAAAAACACTGAATTCTGTTCAGCAGACTTAGGGTGTCCCGCGTGGTTAACTAAATACCTGGGAACTCTGAAGAAGACCAAATATCCAATCCAGTACCTATGAGTACTAGAAGCCTAATAGGCGCGTAGGAAGTACGGGCGATAAAATACCAAGGCATTCGGGCCAAGGGTTTTTTGCAGGGATGGAGTACAGGCTACAAAGGCAATACTACTCACCTCGTTTGCGACTAGGCTAGTATACGATTTGTCAGTTAGGATATCGGTATGGCCGAGCGAAGGCATGTGGGAATTGCATTATGGTACAATGAAGCATGGGTCGGTCTTTGCGACTAAGGAAAATGCAACAGCGAGGGGAGACTATGTCAACAAGGTCACAAATTAATTGGCTTGGTTTGTTGGGGTTACTAGGTTTTATGGGTTTTTTGAGATCCTACCAAGGGGAACCTCAGTACGTGTTTTTTGCCTTCTTCGGTTTCTTTAGCTTCTTCTTCGTTATGCCTGGAAAGCGGATCAGCCAAAGTGAGCGGATCATATGCAAAGTGAACTCAGTTATTCTATCTATGTTCATGTTGTTGCTGGGAGTACTACTGACTTTGGTAATACTAAATAACAACCTCTTTCACGTTCAACATATCTCAATGAAAGCAGTGGAGCTGGCTGTTGCCCTCCTTTTTGCTTTGGTCTCTATACTTAGGGCAGTCCTGACTTACATCTACAGTAAAGAGTAAGTGCATAGGAAGTCTGCAGGTTTTCTGGCGAGGAGGGTCATCGCCAGAAAACGTATACTTTAGATTGGCTAGTGTGGAAGTAAAGGAGGTGGCTTTCCCGGCATGAGGGGAAATACCAGGTTTAGGAGCGACTATGAAGTTGCCCCTTCAAATGCCAGCGGACAACCAGGTTAGTGAAGGCCTGTTTGTATCGCTTCTGCATTGTTATCATGTACTCACGACGACTTGATTGTGACATTCTCAAAACCCATCCCCTCGGTAAGAATTCGTCGTGAGTGATCCAACCCCTCTTCGGTAAGATTATAAGTGAGTGATTGCGTGTGATTGACGGTTTCGTGACTTGTATGTTAGGATGTATGAAGACAAGCGAATATTGGCTCATCGTGAGAGGTGGAGGGACTGGCCCGATGAAACCCGGCAACCGATGGTATCCCATCAGGTGCTAATTCCTGCAGAATGCAAACCGTTCTGGAAGATAAGATTTCACAAGGTCGGCCTCTTCCGTGAATCGGAGAGGTCGTTTTTTGTATGGGGGGTTGTAATGTTGACTAATAATAAAAGGAACTACCTATTCACTTCTGAGTCGGTGACCGAAGGACATCCTGATAAGATCTGTGATCAGATCTCTGATGCCGTCTTAGACGAGATCATTGCAAAGGACCCGGCCGCTAGAGTGGCCTGTGAGGTGGCTGTAACCACAGGACTCGTGTTAGTGATGGGGGAGATTACCACCTCCTCCTACGTAGATATCCCTAAAATCGCCAGGGATACGGTTCGAGAGATCGGGTACGATCGGGCTAAGTATGGGTTTGATGCGGATACTTGTGCGGTGTTGACCTCGATTGATGAGCAGTCACCGGATATCGCGGTGGGGGTTGAACGAGCCTTGGAGGCCCGCAGTCTTGCCCAGGACGATTGTGAATTAGAGCACTGTGGTGCTGGAGATCAGGGCTTAATGTTTGGATACGCGTGCGATGAAACCCCGGAATTGATGCCTTTGCCCATTTCGCTTGCCCATAAGTTGACCCGAAGGCTAAGTCAAGTAAGGAAGTCTAACAAGTTGCCCTATCTGCGTCCCGATGGCAAATCCCAGGTAACGGTGCAGTACGAAAATGACCGTCCGGTGCGCATCGATACAGTGGTTATTTCCGCCCAGCACAGCCTAGAGGTGAGTCGGGAACAGCTAGAGCAGGATATCGTTGACCAAGTGATTAAGCCCTTAATCCCAAAGGATCTGCTCGATGAACAGACCAAGTATTACATCAACCCCACCGGTCGCTTTGTGGTGGGGGGACCTCAAGGGGATTCGGGTCTTACTGGTCGTAAGATCATCGTAGATACCTATGGAGGTATGGCGAGACACGGAGGAGGGGCCCTATCGGGGAAGGACCCTACCAAGGTGGATCGTTGTGCCGCGTATGCTGCTCGTTACGTGGCGAAGAATATTGTTGCGGCAGGATTGGCTCGTCGGTGTGAAATCCAAGTTGCCTATGCCATTGGGGTGATGCATCCTGTCTCCTTGATGGTTGATAGCTTTGGTACCGGGGTGATTCCCGATGAACAGATTACTGATCTGGTCCGTAAGCATTTTGATTTGCGTCCTGGGGCGATTATCCGAGATTTAGATCTGCGGCGGCCCATCTATAAACAGATTGCAGCCTATGGCCATTTCGGACGGACCGACTTAGATCTACCTTGGGAGAAAACAGACAAAGCAAAGGTCCTAAGGCAGCAAGTCAGCACAGTGACCCGCAAATAAGGCTAACGGAGAAAGGAGGAGTATTCTTGCTGGGTGAACACAAAGATAGTAGTCTAAAGGAAAAAGGCACAAAGCGGATCCTGTGGGCCGATGATGCTATGCCAGTTCTCGGTTCCATTCGTCAGCAATGGGAGGTTACCCGTCCCCTTGAAGGAGTTTGCATTGCCGCTTGTCTACATGTGACCACAGAAACGGCCAATCTCATGAGAACCCTCAAGGCCGGGGGCGCAAAGGTAGCCCTTTGTGCATCAAACCCTCTAAGTACCCAGGATGATGTGGCCAGTGCCCTTAATGAAGTTTTTGAGATTCCTACCTATGCCATACGTGGCGAAGACAATGAGGCGTATTACCGTCACATTAATCAAGTACTTGATTTTGAGCCGATGATCACCATGGATGACGGAGCGGATTTGGTCAATTTCGTCCATACCCAGCGGAAGGAGCTGTTGCCCCGGATTGTGGGTGGTACCGAGGAGACGACCACGGGAGTAGTCCGTCTCACGGCTATGGCCAGTAAGCATGTTTTGCAGTATCCAATCATTGCTGTTAACGATGCCTTAACTAAACATATGTTTGACAATCGGTATGGAACAGGGCAATCTACCCTTGATGGTATTCTCCGAGCGACCAATCACCTTATTTGCGGTACCACCTTCGTGGTAGTTGGCTATGGATGGTGTGGGCGGGGTGTGGCCCGGAGGGCGGCAGGGCTTGGAGCCAATGTGATCGTCACCGAGGTAGATCCCCTCAAGGCCCTGGAGGCTGTAATGGATGGGTACCGCGTGATGCCTTTGGCTGATGCGGCACCTTTGGGTGATATTTTCGTCACTGTGACTGGGAACATCAATGTCATAGATGCCCAGCACTTTGGTCAAATGAAGGACAAGGTGCTGCTAGCCAATTCCGGGCACTTCGATGTAGAGATTAACATCAAGGCCCTAAGGGAGTTAGCTGTTAATGTAGAGGAGTTGCGGGAGCATGTGCTGCAATACACCCTACCGTCTGGTCGGCGGGTTCGGTTGCTAGCGGAGGGGCGGCTAGTTAACCTCTCAGCGGCTGAAGGACACCCTGCACAGGTGATGGATATGAGTTTTGCCAATCAGGCCCTCTCCGTGGAGTATTTGATTACCAACAGTGAGCGATTAGACAACGGAGTATATCCTGTACCGGAACCGATTGATCATAACGTGGCGAAATTGAAACTGGCTAGCTTGAACATCGACATTGACACACTAACACCACAACAAGTGGCATACTTGGCAGACTGGCGGCACGGTACCTAAGATGCATATGTATGCCCAAGAACCCTTGGAGCAAGCCGAGGGTATCACAATAGTAATCTTTCCTCATGGGGAGTACAATAGGATTGAACAAAGCATAGCTAAATGTTATAATATGCGGGAAGTCGGGTGTAGGGATTAGATTCTGCCGGAGTCCATGGGGGGACAAACAGTCCCTATGCCCGATACTCTGACTTCCATATAAAAAGAAGCTAACCTGGCTAGTGTATACCCGATCAAAGGAAATACAGGGAGATAGGTTTAGGGTTGGCTAACCTATAAGGAAAGGTGGGAGAAGTGGTGGATCCCAAGGGAGGGACTACCGCGAGGGAATGATAAAAAGAGCAGAAATAGGCGTATTCGGTGGATCTGGTTTTTATCAGTTAGCGGATGATGTTGAGGAGATTTGGGTGGAGACTCCCTACGGTGCTCCTAGCGATAAAATCGCGTTGACAACCATTGGTGGTAAGCAAGTTGCCTTCTTGCCCCGGCATGGTAAGGAACACATCTACCCGCCCCATATGATCAACTATCGGGCCAATGTCTGGGCTATGAAGCATTTAGGTGTGGAACGTCTCATCGGGCCATGCGCAGCAGGGAGCTTACAGCCTGGAGTTGAACCCGGTGATTTTGTGATCTCCGATCAGTTTGTGAACTTTACCCATGGGCGGAGGGATACCTTCTACGATGGACCTACGACAACACATATTAGTAGTGCAGAACCCTATTGCGGCCAATTAAGGCAACATGCTCTAACCTGTGCTGAACAGATGGGACTTAGTGTTCACTCCCAGGGAACTGTTGTTGTGATCCAAGGGCCCCGTTTTTCATCCCGGGCGGAGAGCCGGTTTTTTGCCGCACAGGGTTGGGAAGTCATTAACATGACTCAGTACCCCGAGGCGATCCTCGCCAGGGAACTGGAGATGTGCTATGTAAACATTGCCTTAATTACCGACTATGATGCGGGACTAGCGGGCAATCCTGACATTTTACCGGTAAGTCATGAAGAGGTAATTCGGGTGTTTAGCGAGAATAATGATCGACTAAGAAACCTAATCTTCAAGATGATCGAAAAGATACCTTCGGATAGAGCGTGCGGATGCAAGGACGCTTTGGGTACGGCGAGAATGTAATAGACCAGTGGTGTGCAGACAAGAAAGCGGGTGGGGCGCGTGGACGATTCCCGGTTGGGAGATTTGCTTGTGGAGTTGGAGCAAACGCAAAGACGCCTTGATGAGATTACTAGGAAAATAGAGAAGACCTTAGATGATCTTCAGTCTACCTCCAAGGAACCACAGGATGCTCAGCAGTCCTTTGGTTCCTCGGACTAAACATGTATTCTAGGACGATTTCCTTCAGCTACCGAGGATAGTAATTGATACATTTTCCCTAAACTAATACAGATAGACACCGATAATTATATGTGAGAGGGCCGCCAATTTACTAACGGGTTTTACTGCGTTGAATTGGAGGCGAGGGGTTGTTGGCCCTTACTAAGGTATTGATCTGCGAACCCAATCATATAGTGCGGGCCGGGCTTGAGTCGATTTTAGGTCAGGAGCCTAGGATCAAGGTCGTTGGGACGGCTATTGACCTCAAGGAAGGCGTTACTAAGGCAGAAGCCCTTAAGCCCCATGTGCTGATTATTAACCTTAGTGAGGAGTCTGTCCAGAATGCACAGTTATTTGCGGCTAGGATTGCTTCTATGCTTGAGGACGTTTTTGTCCTAGGCTTGGTTCCTTTAAATAGCCCCAAGGCATTGGCCCAAGCCTTCTATGCTGGTATAGCCGGATTTGTGCGCCAGGACGTTACCCCTGAGCAATTGGTAAAAGCCATATTGGCGGCGGTTCACAAAAAGAAAAGGTCCCATACGACTAAAAAGGAAACAGGAAAAGCTTCTTCATCTGTGGCAGAGATTCTAACTCGTAGGGAAATGGAAGTTCTCAGGGCAATCGTTGATGGTAAGAGTAATAGGGAAATTGCTGCTGAGCTTTTCATTTCGGAGAAGACCGTTAAAAATCACATCACAAATATGCTCCGAAAGTTGGATGTTCAAGATCGGACACAGGCAGCGGTTTTAGCGTTGCGAGAAGGGGAATTCCGGTAATCGAATATTACAAACGAAAGGGCAAACCTAGCGAAAGCTTGGGACGCAAAGCCGTGAGTCTAAGGCAATGATTGCTATGACTGTCTGGATGCCGAAGAAAACAGTAAAGTCCTGTTCTTTGGTACTGGAAAACAGGACCTTTTTTGTTGTCAGTTTTGGTGGGGGTGATGCTGGCGTTTATGGCGGCAAACGCTGGACGTTATCCCCGCCATTTTTATGCATTAATGCAACCCGCCGCTGTCTTCTAAGCCTATAGAATTGACCGGTTCTCCCGCGCGTGTTAACATATACTTGACCTAGTTGATGGGTGATTGATGAGCAGAGGCGCAGCCCAAACATAGGCCACAGAACTGTAGTGCTCCATGCAAAGGGGATATGCGTAGGGTGAAAATCATTGAGGTTACCAACCTAACTACCGGAAGGACTGTTGCTAAGCGGGTCTGGTTAGCAGATACCATGTTCTTCCGCCTCCGGGGTCTGCTCGGTTGTCAATGTTTAGAAGCAGACCAAGGTCTTTTGCTAGTTCCCTGTGGGAACATTCACACCTTTGGGATGAAGTTTTCCATTGACATTATTCATGGGCAGAGGGATGGAACCGTCTGCAAGATTGTCACGAATCTGCGGCCAAACCGGATCGGCCCCCTTGTGGTTAGGGGGTATTTTGTGCTAGAACTCCCCGCAAATACGGTAAAAGAGCAAGGAATTCAAGTCGGCCATAGACTAAGCTTGCCGTAGCAAACAAAACCGCCCGCCTCAAAGAAACCTCAGGTTTGGCATCATAAACGATGATAGAACAGGCGGTTGATTGCCAAGGTGCAAGTATAGGCCAACTATGCTATGATGTGGGCAAGGCATGCTATTTCAACCCATGGAGGGATCAAGATGCGTTGCCGAATAGGGATTTTTATGTTGGCAATAATGATATTATTGTGTAGTTGTGCCGAAGCCGTAGAGAAAATGCAGGTTACCGCAGCCCAAGCTGAACAGGCCCTAAAGGTTGCTCTAGAATATGCTGAATTTGACTATGTTTACCGGGGACAAAGCTATACAGGGATGCCCTACCGACTTGGTGGAAGAACAACCCTCAGTGAATTAGAAGAAGCACTCATTCTAGGCGAGTCCATCGACAATCTAGGTCTAGATGCATCGGGCCTTGTGGTAAACTGTTACCGGGAGGTTCTCCCCGATGCAAAGTTTCTGTTCAAAAGTGATCAGGGTTTTGTACCAGTCACCGATGTTAATAGCTATGCTCTGTTTAACTGGAACGTAAGTCTACAGCCCTTAGAAGAGCTACGACCGGGGGATTTGATCTTTTTTAAGAGCGAGAAGGGGCGGATCATGGGTGTTGGTATCTTGGTTCGTACGACGATTAACCAAGTGCGTTGCGTTGTAGCTTCGGAGACCTCGGGTAAGATTACGGAAACCGGGATGATGCTTTCAGGCAGCTACTGGAATACCCACTATGCCGGTGGTGGCAGATTAAACTATGTAAAATAGTATTGAGTGTTTGGAATATACATCAGACGGAGGTAGTAAGTTGACCACTATTGAGGGGACTGTTGAGCGGATCACTTACCATAACCAGGATAACGGCTATGCCGTGCTGCGGTTTTTGCCCTACGGAGAGAAGGACATTATTACGGCCGTTGGCCGGTTTCTCGCGGTGGATGTAGGAGAGTCCTTCATTCTTCATGGGGACTGGTATAGTCACCCCGAATATGGTCGCCAGTTCAAAGTTGAGGAGTATCAGTTGATCCTGCCAAAGTCCGAACTGGGTATAGAACGGTATCTGGGCTCGGGCATGATCCGGGGGATTGGTCCAGTTACTGCAAAAAAAATCGTGGACAAGTTTGGCCTAGATACCCTGGAAGTGATTGAGCAGCAGCCTAAGAAGCTTAAAGAAGTAGAGGGAATCGGGGATGCAAGGGTTCGTATGATTCAGGAATCCTTTGCCGCACAAAAGGAAATCCGTAATGTCATGGTTTTCTTGCAGGGGTATCAGATTAGCCCCACTTATGCCGTGAAGATCTATAAGCACTTCGGGGATGCAGCCATTGCCAAGGTGAAGCAGGATCCCTATTGTTTAGCGTGGGAGATCACTGGAATCGGGTTTAAGACAGCAGATCGTATTGCCCAGAATATGGGGATTGGTTCAGATGATCCTAAGCGGGCCCAGGCGGCACTGCTGTACATATTGGATACAGCCATGGAGGATGGGCACGTCTTCCTGGAGGAGCAAGAGCTTATTGCCAGAGCAGAACAGGAGCTACAGATACCGAAGGAAATCGCAATCAAAGCTGTGAGGGAGCTGCAAACAAGGCGGGAGCTTGTCAAGTACGCCTACGAGGAAGGGGTTGCAGTATACAAGCCCCTCATGCTCCATGCGGAAAAGGGTATCGCCGCACGACTACTAGCCCTGGCCCAATCCAGGACAGATCCCCAGATACCGTCTTCCCAACTAGAGATCCTAGTTGCCCAGGCGGAAAAGAGCGAGGGAATTACCCTAGCAGAGCAGCAGAAGCAAGCGGTTATGAGCGCGTTGAATTCTGGTGTTTTGGTGATTACCGGGGGGCCGGGGACTGGCAAAACGACTATAGTTAAGGTGATCTTAGCTCTACTTAAAGATAAGAAAGTGGCCTTAACTTCCCCCACGGGTCGTGCAGCCAAAAGACTTAAGGAGACTACGGGCAAGGACGCGAAGACCATTCACCGACTATTAGAGTTTGGCCTTGATGAGGAGACAGGTCGATTCCGGTTTCAGCGCAATGAGCAGAATCCTTTACACTTCGATGTAGTTGTTGTTGATGAAGCCTCGATGATTGACGTTTTACTTATGAATAATCTACTCAAAGCGATCACACCCCCGGCGCGGTTGATCCTAGTCGGTGATGTTGATCAACTTCCTTCTGTAGGCCCGGGTAATGTGCTAAAGGATATCATTGGATCGCAAGTTGTGGATGTGGTTCGATTAACGCAGATCTTCCGTCAGAAAAGGACTAGTCATATTATCCAGAATGCTCATCGGATAAACGATGGGTCCATGCCCTATCTGGGTAATAGTGGTGATTTTTTCTTTACCTACAAAGAGGATCCCGAACAGGTTGTGGAGACTGTCAAAAGCCTAGTCTCAAAGAGGTTACCCAAGTATCTTAATTGTCATCCCATTAGGGATATCCAGGTGATTAGTCCTATGCGGCGTACCATCACTGGTGTGGACAATCTCAATCATCAATTGCAGGGGACACTGAACCCTCCCACGGAGCATGCCCTGGAGTTAGCTAATGGACAGTTCCGTTTTCGCAAGGGAGATAAGGTCATGCAAATCCGGAACAACTACGAGGCTTTAGTCTTCAATGGGGATATTGGTAGGGTTCGGCATGTTGATCCCGAGGAGCGTCTTTTGAAGATCCTATTTCCTACAGAAGAAGGCTACAAAGAGGTAACCTACGAGGATAGTGACCTGGACCAAATTGTTCTTGCCTATGCTGTTACGGTGCACAAAAGCCAGGGCTCTGAATACCCAGTGGTGGTGATGCCTGTTACGACCCAGCACTTTATTATGCTACAGCGTAATCTGCTCTACACTGCAGTGACCCGGGCGAAGCGGATGGTTGTCTTAGTGGGGACGAAAAAAGCCATTGCTATTGCCGTGAAGAACAACAAGATTGAGATTCGAAACAGTCTGTTGAAGGATTTTCTAAAGGGCGAAGCAAAGCAGTTGGCAATCCAGGAGCTTAACATTAGTTGACTGCCAGCTGTCATATTGTCTACATTGGCCAAAGAAAAGAGGACTTTTTGGTAGGCAGCTCCCATTGGCCGGCCCTGGACTATGCCTATCTGCGCAGAGGTACCCTGCGATCATTTTGGTGTATCTCTCCTCCCCTACCTGCATACCTTGCGCACTTGGTCAAGGAAGAGGCCGCTTCCCTGCTGCGGCAAATACCCCTAAATGCTTTAGACCATAAGCAAGTACAAAAGCTGATCCGCGTTTTGGGCCGTGAGTATTCCTACTCCAACCTCGATGTAAAACAGGTTCCGGTTTCCATAGACCATCGGGCTGAGGATGTCCTTAACCGCGTTGACCAGCTCGGTGCACCAAAGGCACTAGGCGGTCGGTTACTCCTATACCGTGAGGCCAAGTTTTTGTTGGAAAGAGGGGGTCATTGCAGGCACCTTGCCCCCTTGGACTATTTGCATCTTACAGCTTTGATGGAAAAATGCTGGATGTTTCCCGCCATTACGTTTGAACAAGGGACCTGGGTTTGTCACCGATGTGGTAGCCGTACAGGCATTGATCTTGTCCCCTGTGCACGTTGTGGCGAACTCTGTGCCCTCTGTGATAATTGTCGCAGTCTTGGGCTTGTGAGAGGCTGTGATTGGCTCTATGCTTTCGGTTGTTTCCGGGTACCCAAACCCCTTTTTGGGCAACTTTTCTGTTTGGATTATGAGCTTTCGAAGCCCCAGCAGGATGCGGCGCGGAAGGTTGTGGAGTTTACCCAAACCCCGGCAAAGGGTGGTTGTTTAGTCTGGGCTGTCTGTGGAGCAGGGAAGACAGAAGTTGTCTACCCGGCGATGGAATCAGTGCTGAAAACCGGGGGCAAGGTCCTATTTGCAATTCCCCGGCGGGACGTTGTTGCGGAACTGCATCAACGGATTGGGTTGGCCTTCCCTAAGGTTTCTACCACCGCCTTATACGGCGGGGTGAAGGACAGGTATCAAAGGGGTCTTATTACTGTGGCCACCACACATCAGGTGTTGCGTTTCTACCGAGCCTTTGATCTGGTAATTCTTGATGAAATGGATGCTTTCCCCTACCGGGGCTCCGCTATGCTCAAGTTAGGGGTTGAGCGGGCGTGTAAAAAATTTGGTAAGACCATTTATATGAGTGCCACTCCCACCAGTGATCTGATTAAACAGGGCAAAACCGGAAAAATAGAGTTGGCCTTTATTCCCGCTAGGCATCATGGTTATCCCGTTCCTGAACCTCGGCTCGCCATTTATCGCTGGTGTCGTTGGGGCCAGAGTATGAGGGAACGGACCGAATTTGTGAAAGCCTTGGATCAAGAGGTGTTAAGAGGCAACTGGTGGAGAAAGCTTCTCATCTTTGTACCCTTTGTGGCCATGACACGGCCCTTAGCCCTTTTGCTTGCCCAAATGGGCTGGAAAGCAGACTTTTGCTATGCCGGTGATCCATTGCGGCAGCAGAAGATAGAGCAGTTTCGGCAAGGGCAATTGCAGATCCTAGTGGCTACATCCTTACTTGAACGGGGGATTACTATTCCTAGGCTTGATGTGCTAATCTTATTTGCCCATGAATCACGGATCTATGATGCCAGCACCTTAATACAGATGAGCGGACGGGTAGGTAGATCACCTCGCTGGCCCACTGGAGCGGTCCTATTGGCCGCCAACCGGAAGACCTTCGAGATGCAAACATCCCTGAGGACAATTCGGCAGTTCAATGATCGGGCCCAAGCAAAAGGGTACCTTTCCCCTCCAGGGGAAAGGTACCTAAAACAGATGCGTGCTAGAAGTTGTGGTAATAGGTATCCCAGTTGAGGTAACGCGTAAAGGCCTCGTGCAAAACCCGGGCACACGTGCTTAGGGTAATGGCGGCATGGTGTTCAAAACCGTGGGTGCAGATGTATCCCATGAGGGTTTGCAGACCGGGTATTTCTACAGTACCGTATCCGCCGAAGGTATCTAGGGGGTCAGCGGTAACTGTACCTTCGCCGAGGTAGCCTTTGATCTGACCGGTGGCATCGTCGGTGGTAATCCTGGCAAAGGTAAAAGGTCCGCTTTTTATCCGTCCGCACACAGCGCCGTAGGCGTTATCTTGACCAACATCCTTGGCGATGATCCTCTGACAATCCATATGTGCCTTATCCAAGATGCTCTTGGGAAGGTTGCTGCAGTGGAATACCACTGCTTTATTTGGGTCCTCTCCATAGTTGTTGTTCCAGTCAATAATGGCGCTAGGCTGTCCCGCGGCTAGTTGTAGTGCATACATACTAATCAGGCCGGGAATGTCCACCTCACAAGCACTGGGAAGCAAATGATCACTCATCATACTCATCAGGGTGCAGGGTACTACCCCATAGTTCTCCTCCAAAGAGGTCCAACATTGAATTGCTGTTCCCATCAGATGGTTCTCTGCTACCCATTGGTCAATTGCAGCCCCTAGCTTAGCCATGCGCGAAAGACTCTCCTGGCTGACATCGGTGGTTGTAATATACTGCTTAATGCTGTGTAGCTTCTCTTGAACCACCTGATCGGCATCGGATAGGGACCGGGCAGTGCCCAGGATCTCAGATAGATCCACTGGCTCTACGGTGATTCCTGCCCGCTCTAAGATTTTCTCGCTATACCTAACAGTGGTAAAAGCCGCTGGACGCGTGCCGATGGCCCCGACCCTGAGGTTCTTAAGTCCAGCAACAACCCGACATACAGCCCCGAACCAGAGCAGATCTTCCTTGAATTCAGGACTATCTGGGCTTACAGTATGGGAACGGGTCAAAGAGAAGGGGATACCGTATTGCCGCAGGATATTACATACGGAGATCTTGCCACAGAAACTATCCCGCCTCCGACTGATATCCATTTGATTGACTTCATCAGGAAAAGCATGAACCATTACGGGAACCTGGAGACCCGACCAGCGAATGGCATTGGCGATGCTCCTTTCATCACCAAAGTTGGGAAGACTAATCACAATACCGGTGATATCCTCTCGGTGTTCGGCAAATAGTCGCGCACATCTTTGGGCATCTTCCAGATTTTCTATACTGCCCTTTCCGTTGTCTTGGCCGGAAAGGGTTACCACGTCAAAACCCAAGGATTCTAGTATGGTAACCATTTGTTCTTGGCCAGTCTCACACAGGTAACTTGGGAAAACCCCCCGATTACCTACAATTAGCCCTACGGTAAGTTTCTTCATCGACAGACCTCCTATGTACATGTGTTCATTATTTACTAGTTTAGTTCGAGACTGAGGCCGCTTTTCCTGCTTCGAGTTTACATGAATGTTTACTGTAAGCTCGCTAGTCGTGTATGTCTGACTGGTCAGTACCTCGACGGCAGCAGGTTGTAGACTGAGGGTAAGGGACGGTTAGTTACCTTAGCTTGGTAATCCTCATCTACGGTAATCACAATGGAACAGGGTTACTTACCCGATCAAGATGGACCTTGAATTTGGTCTTACCCAGACGCTCCAGGCTGGTACTCTCTATCCTTAGATTCTGCAGAATACTAAGGAGGTCTGTTACGGATGCTTCGGGTATCGAAGTATTTCCGCAAGATGAAGAGTCCCTTGTCCTAATGAGGGACAGCTCCAAAACACCGTCGGCAGAATAGAGTTGATCAAGAAAACCGGTATCAAGACTAATCAAGGTAGTCTTGATGAGACCCTTGGGATTTACATCCAAGGGCAGAAAGGAATACTTCCGGATGAAATACACGGTGTCACTATCTTGGGTCTTCACGTAATAACCGTTTGCCTTTTCACTCTTAGGACTAATGAGGACAGTGGTGGTTGAACCGTTCTCGAGTTTGAACGTCGCAATAAGAGCTGGCTCGTCCAATTGGTAGGCATGGAGATCCTGGACATCATCGAAGAAGTCCACCGCTCGCAGATTTGCATATTCCCAGAGGATGTCGCTCACGGCTGTGTAGTCTGCCAGCTCCTGATAGGGTCGATCCATTTGCCACGATTTTTCGTCTATCTTCGAGAGGACAATGGGTTCTTCATTTAGGCCTTCCAAGGTTAGTCCTTCCACTTCCCAAGGATAGAAATGCACGATGGACTTAGCCCGCAGCTTGTTTAAGGTAAGTTCTGACGGTTCAAGGCCATACAAGAGGTGCTCAGGCACTAGATACACAAGGGTATCATTGATTGATACGTAGTAGTCCTCACCGCTGGCCGCTTTTTGCCCAAAGGATAAGGTAGTTGTTGCATTATCATCTCCTAGGGCGATCATCAGCCATGGCTCGGTAATATGCTCATGCGGCGCCTCCGCGGCTTTGGCGGTCAATCCTATTTCGACAAGAAGCTGGACGAACTTGTTGACGAGGGAGTAGTCGGCCAAGGTGTTTCTAGGAGATAGAAGGTACCAGTCCCGGGTAGGCTCTTGTCGTAGGTCTAATTCAAACTGTCCCTGCTCATGGGTTATCGACAGGCGGGTAATTGTCTTCTCGTTCCATGGGGATATGGCAGATGAAGACTCTTCATTTGCTTGATTGCGAACGGCAAAGTAGATAAACGTACCCAGGGCAATACAAAGCACGATAACAAAAGTAAGGGATTTTTTCACATCCTTCGCCTCCTGAAGTAGGTTAGAATCCCCAGCAAAAATAGTACTAGGGGTATGATGATTACTGAAATAGTATACACAAGCTTCGCTTGGGAACTGGAAAGAATCAGGATCATTGGATCCGTTACTTTTGGGCTGATGGAGATCAGCTCTTCCCGGCCAATAAGCCAGTTCACCGAGTTTAAAAAGAAATCGACGTTGCCCCGAAAGGCAAGCACATTGTTATCCAAAAAAGCGGCATTGCCCATCACGATAAACTTCATGCCAGTGTCTTCCTCGGATACCGCAACAGCTAAGGTGAGGGGACCTGTCTCGTCGCCTTCTTCGAATCTGTTTGTAGCGATGGGCAGCTTCGTCTTGCCGTACGCCTCTGGGCTTGTGGTCAGCAGAGGCTCGAGCACAAAGTCATCTAAGGGTCTGATTTTTAGGCTCCGACTCATGGGCAGTACCATCGCTAAGTTAGTATTGATCAAATCTTTGGTAATAGAGTGGTAAACATACACAGGCATGGGGCTTAAAGGGTCAAAGAAATAGCTCCGTGTTGGATCGGCCACCACGTTTTCCTGCACCAAGACTCCGAAACTTTCCAATAGCGTGCGCAAGGGATAGAGGCTTCCTTGAGAAGTCGGTTCCAGGAGGAATATGGCTCTTCCTCCTCCCTGTAGGTACTGCGCGATTGTCGTTATTTCATTTTCCGCGATTGCCCCCAAGGGTCCTGCTACAATTAACAAGGCTACATCGGTTGGGATGGATCTGGTCTTGGTTAGATCCAGTGTACTGACCTGATAACCCTCGCCCTTTAAGTACTCCACAGCTTTTTTGTATTCGACTTCGATATTCTTTTCCTCATGACCCTCGAGGAAATAGAGGGAATGGTTTCCTGTTTGAACTAAGGACATCATGGCCCGTGTATAGGCCTGTTCGCCGGTAAACTGCAACTGGCCATCGGGTGTGAAGGTGTACAGTTCATAGGCTGGTACACGACGGATCTCATCTCCCGTCAGGAGGATTGTGGTATCTGATTCTATCGCAAATTGCCCAGCTAAGGAAGGATGCGCGTCAGGATCGACAAAGTGGATGTCGATCTTGCTGCTAGCCAGTTGGTACTCTATTAACAGGTTCCTTGCCATGTTCTGCACCTGTAGCTGTAATTGGGTCATCTCACTTTGGCGAAAGAAGACATATACCTGTAAACGCTCCTCCAAGGCATCAAGCCTTTGAAGCACTTGTCTGGTCTGCCTGGATAGGGTCATCTCTCCGGTTCTAGTCATATCTTTCCGATAGCGGTTTTGGGAGACGAGGCTATTGGCAAGGACTAGGCCAACGAGCACGATAAGTGTCATAGTCAAGGCATCAAGACCGGCTTTGGACTGTCTTACCATGGATGAACGGTAAGCGAGGTAGTAGACAATACCAGCAATGCCCAAAAATAGCGGGATCATCCATCTGTAGACCGGTAACCTAGCCAACATCGAAGTGATGCTACCGGCTGCTACGATCACGCCACCAATCCCGCTCATATCTTTAAGGAACTCGCTCATATTCAAGACGCAGGCTATCCCGGTGTTAAGGTTGGGGACGGTTGCGTCTACACCTCCTTTGCAGGTGCCCTGTTGGGGTCCGCTATGCTACACGCCTAAGTCCGCCTGCGGTAATCCACTGCCTGTATGGTCAAAAAGATCATGAAGAAAATGAAGCTTAAGAAGAAAAAGATCTCCGTTGTATCAATGATTCCTCTTTCGAAGGTGCAAAAGTGATCGGCCAAAGAGAGGAATGCAAGGGCGGTACCGATTCTTCCCGGAAGGACTTGGTCGATGCGGCCAATCATCCAGAGCAATAGGAGTATGCCAAAGGAGGTCATCCCGGCGATAACCTGGTTTTCTGTCAAAGAAGACGTAAACAAACCCACAGCAAGATGGGAGCCACCAAGGAGTAGCAGCCCTACGTAGCCGGAGATAATCGGTCCCGGATCTGGGTGACCAAGAAGGGCCAGAAACAATGGATAAATCAATGTGATTACGAGCATGACCACGTAAACAAGCACAACGGCCAAATACTTGCCCACGATTATCTCTGTGATGGAGATTGGCGAGGTCATGAGTAGTTCATCGGTACCGATTCTTCGTTCCTCTGCTATGCTTCTCATAGTCAGTACCGGGGCTACTAAGAGGGAGGTGGAGGCGATACTGCTGAGCACAAATCTCATATCTGCAGTTTGGTAACCGAGCACAATTGCCGAAAACAGATAACCGCAGATAGCCAGAGAAATTCCCATAACCACATAAGTTACCGGTGAGTGGAAATAGGTTTCTACATCCTTCCGGAATATGCACCAAACCTTATGCATCCTCCTCCACCTCCTTATCCTCCGTGGTAAGCTCCAGGAAGACTTCCTCCAAACTGAGCTTGATCGGACGTATTTCTAGAATAGGACAGCGGATATCTGACATTTGGAAGAATAATCTCTCCCGGATATCCGTTGTCAGGGTACTATCAATATAGTAGTTCCATTCATGTTGTCCCGATACTTCGGCTGTGATCCCTACGACACCATCAATGGCCGCGATCCGTCCTTCGACGATGTCCTGGGGACCTTTGATTTTAGCTAAGATGCGTTGGGTTCCCTGAATCGCCCGCGCTAAGCCATCGGGAGAATCAATAGCCACAAGCTTGCCCCGATCGATGATGACTACCTTGTCACAGACCATGCTAACCTCGGGTAAGACATGGGAACTGAGGATCACCGTGTGTTCACCGGCTAGACTTCTGATCAATTGGCGGACTTCGCTGATCTGTTTTGGATCAAGGCTATTTGTTGGCTCATCAAAGATAAGCACATCGGGGCGCCCTAACATGGCTTGGGCTAGACCGAGCCGTTGCCTGTAATCCTTTGAGCAGTTGCCAATAAGCCGGAGGTAGACGTCTTCAATACTGGTTAGGTCAATGACCCGTTCTATTTCATCCTTCCTTCGTTTAGGACCAATGCCTTTAAGACCAGCAACAAAGGTGAGGTAGGACTTTACGGTCATATCGGGATAGACTGGTGGGTTCTCCGGTGCATAGCCAATCCTAGACTTTGCGTCCCTACCCTGATAGAATATGTCATATCCAGCAACTTCAACAGAACCCGATGTCGGTGGCAAGTAGCCGGTAATCACACGAATTGTTGTGGTTTTGCCAGCACCGTTTGGTCCTAGCAGACCGACAATTTCGCCTTTAGCAACAGTGAAACTTAAGTCCTCAATGCCGTAGTGACCGCCATATTGTTTTGTTAGGTTTACGACTTTGATCACAGATATTGACCCCCTTTTTTCAGCCTAGGATGCTCAAGCTGAGAACATGGAAAGGGATATGCTAGCTAAAGAAGGCAAAATCATGATGGAAATGGGTTCGAAATTGTGCTATCAGGCCCTATTTTAGCAGGAAAACGTTCCATTGTCTAACTGCGGAGGAACTTTCCAACGGATGTGGCTTGCTGTATAACGCAAAAGGTATTTAGGTATGCTTTAGCGAAAAACTATAAGATATATACGAAAGAGATAGGTGATAACAGGTGCCTGAGTTGATTACTCTTGGGGAAAGCATGGTAGTATTTAGCCCTAACACAACAGGTCCCCTTCGATACGTCCATGAGTTTTCTAAACACGTGGCTGGTGCTGAATCCAATGTGTGTATGGGACTGACGCGTTTGGGGCATAGCGCAGGGTTAATCGCCAGATTTGGCGATGATGAATTTGGACATTACATTGTCAATACCTTACGGGGTGAAGGTGTTGATGTTTCCCAGGTTGTCTTTGACCCCACAAGACCCACTGGGATCTATTTCAAGGAGCGTCGTCTCCCCGGTCAGATTAACGTATATTACTGGAGACACGGTTCAGCTGGCGGTTTTCTACAGCCTGCGGATCTTAACGAGGATTACTTCTCTACGGCAAAGATTCTTCATTTAACAGGGATTACACCAGCGCTAAGTAAGTCCTGTAGGGAGATGGTCTTTGCCGCTATCGAGATGGCGCGCAAACATGGACTTCTTGTGAGCTTTGACCCTAACATTCGCTTGAAGCTTTGGGGAAAAGATGAAGCAAGACAAGTGTTAACGGAGATCATCCCCAAGGTTGATCTACTTTTGCCGGGACTAGGTGAGGGGGAGATCCTCTTCGGGGTAGACACTCCCGAGGAGATCGTGCAAGCAGCAAGTAACCTTGGCGTATCCAGGGTGGTAGTGAAACTAGGTCCTTCCGGTTGTTATGTCTGGGATCAAAAACCCGTTGGGTTTGTGCCGGGTTACGTGATTAAGGATGTGGTGGACCCTGTAGGCGCTGGCGATGGCTTTGCCGCAGGATTGCTGAGCGGTCTTTTACAGGGCTTGAGTCTGCGCGATGCCGCCGACTTGGGCAATGCGGTTGGTGCCTATGCCACGACGACCATTGGAGACGCTGAAGGGTTACCCAGTCGCAGTGAGCTTGCCTCCTTCTTAACACGAGCCGACGAAGTGGAGCGATAGCAGTGAAAGAAGCTGTACGAGACATCCATGTGGGTCAGATAGCCCAGACTGTGGCTGAGTTATCCATAGAAGCGAATACTCGGGTGGGGACTGATGTAATCCAGGCGCTGGAAAAGGCCGTAGGCGAGGAAGAATCACCCCTTGGGAAAAGGGTGTTGCATCAGTTGCTAGATAACCACCGACTCGCGGCCCAAGCAGGCGTTCCCGTCTGCCAGGATACGGGTACAGCGGTTGTGTTTTTGGAAATAGGTCAGGATGTTCATCTAGTTGGCGGAGACTTGACTGAAGCGGTGAATCAGGGGATTGCCCAAGGTTACCTGGAAGGCTACTTGCGTAAATCTATGGTTAGCGATCCCTTAATCCGGGAAAACACAAGCAATAATACACCGGGTATTTTGCATACCCGGATCATTTCCGGGGACCGGCTGCGCATCACCGTTGCGCCAAAAGGGGGAGGCAGTGAAAACATGAGTTTTTTACGGATGCTACCTCCTTCCACTAATCGGGAGGAACTGATTGGTTTTGTCGTCGAACAGGTGAAGACCGCAGGGGCAAATCCCTGTCCCCCCATCATTGTGGGGGTGGGGATTGGCGGCAATTTCGAGTATGCCGCTTACTTAGCCAAGTATGCTCTTTTGCGTCCCGTAGGTACCCCCAATGCTGATCCCCTATATGCCCAACTGGAGCTTGATTTACTTCGGGAGATTAATAAACTAGGGATTGGTCCCCAAGGCTTTGGGGGCACAGTTACGGCTCTTGCTGTCCATGTTGAGACCTATCCCTGTCATATTACCGGGATGCCTGTGGGAATAAATATTAATTGTCATGCAGCCCGCCATGCTTCACGGGTACTCTAGGAGGGGGTTGAATCCTTTGAATGTGTACCGACTTAGCGCTCCTGTCACCAAGAAGATGTTAACCCAGCTGCGTAGCGGGGACCAGGTTCTAATTAGCGGTGTGGTCTATACCGCAAGAGATGCGGCCCATAAACGTCTTTACCGACTATTGGCGCAAGGGCAGCAATTGCCTGTGGATCTACGGGGCCAGATCATTTATTATACAGGACCTACTCCGGCGAAACCATCGGCGATTACCGGTTCCATTGGGCCGACGACAAGCTACCGGATGGACCCCTATACGCCTGCTTTGTTGGAGTATGGTGTGAAAGTAATCATGGGCAAGGGATCGAGAAGTCAATCAGTTAAGGACGCGTTGATCCAGTGGAAAGGCGTTTATCTGGCAGCCATTGGCGGTGCCGCGGCTTTACTGGCCAAAAGTGTTACCAGTTGTCAGGTGGTGGCTTACGCTGATCTAGGGCCAGAGGCGATTAGAAGGCTGGAGGTAGTGGACTTTCCGGCCATTGTGGTCAATGATACATACGGGAATGATCTATATTTGGAGGGAGTTCGGCGGTACCGTAAGGAAAGCCAGGACGACGGGAAGGACTAGCTTTCCTTACGGTTATAGTCATTAGGGAGCATCTTAGGTTGTTTTCTCTCGGTTAATGGGTGGTTAGTGGGGAAATAATGAGGGGAGAGAACTACAGGAGGTGGAAAGGTGGCTACCGAGGAAGTAGTAATGACCATTAAAGGACTAGGTTGTAGTCAGTGTGTTAGCGCGGTGGAAAATGCACTCCGAGCAAAACCAGGTGTTCAGGAAGTTTACCTGGACCCAGAGTGCAAGACTGCCAAGATAAGTTTTGACAAGGCCCAAGTGACCAAGTCGGAGTTAATAGATACGGTAAAACAAGTGGGTTATGATGTGCAGTAGAAAATGGCCCGGAGATTCTGGGCCTATAGAATTTGAGCTGCTTTTCTGAAGCTTGGTTTTAGTGCAGGATAGAGTTCTCGGAAAAGTGCATAGGTGTTCTCGTACTGCTCAACATTTTCTGGGATAGGCTGGGTTATCTGGGTAACCTGGATCAAGCTATCTGCTGCTTCCTGGAGGCTATTATAGACTCCTGCTGCTTTTCCTGCGATCAAAGCGGCACCGAAGGCAGGTCCTTCA
Organism: Limnochordia bacterium; assembly: GCA_023230925.1. Taxonomy (NCBI): domain Bacteria; kingdom Bacillati; phylum Bacillota; class Limnochordia; species Limnochordia bacterium. The sequence goes on along the minus strand of JALNWK010000007.1, from coordinate 44,404 downwards.
TCAATATTCAACGTAGCCACCTCGGTGTTGAGGATATCAGCTTGGATCTGTCGCCAGAGGGGGCTTTTTGCGCCTCCACCAATGGCGCGCAGCTGAGTAATATCAATGCCTATACCTTTAAAGATCTCTAAACTATCCCGTAGACCAAACACTACCCCCTCCAGTACTGCACGGGTGAAATGCTCCTTACGGTGACGTGGGTTAATGCCAAAGAATACGCCCCGGGCCGCGCCATCTGCATGGGGGGTTCTTTCCCCGTTGAGGTAGGGTAGAAAGATCAATCCTTCGCTTCCTGCAGGGATCAACGCTGCTCCCTGATCTAAAAGCTTATAGGCATTAATTGCTGTTCCGGCTTCCACTATTTTCTCCGCTTGACCAAAGGTTTGACCGAACCACTTGTAGGAAAGACCTGCGGCGAGCATTACTCCCATGACATACCAGGCTTGGGGTATCGAATGATTGAAGGTGTGGACTGCACCGGCAGGGTCGGTCTTAGGTTGGTCTGTATGGGCCAACAGGACTCCTGAGGAACCGATACTCGATAAGGCCCTTCCTTCTTGTACAATACCGCATCCCACAGCCCCGCAAGTATTATCTGCTCCGCCTGCGGCCACTGGTGTTCCTGCTGGAATACCAGTAATCTGCGCGCATTCCTCGGTCACGAAACCGCAAATATCTGTGGATTCGCGTACTTCCGGGAGGATGTTTCGAGGGATATCCAAAGCATCGAGTACCTCTTGACTCCATTTTCGGTTAACCACATCGAATAACAAAGTACCAGCAGCATCGGAGACCTCTGTAAAGACTTGGCCAGTCAGTTTGAATCGGATGTAATCTTTAGGCATCAGTATGAACCTAATTTGCTGGTAGTTGTCCGGTTCCTGTTGCCTTAACCAGACTATTTTGGGGGCTGTAAACCCTTCCAAAGCCGGGTTGGACACGTATTTAATCAGTTGGTCCCGACCTTTTACTCTGCTGGTGATCCATGAACACTCCTCGGTGGTTCGGGCATCGCACCACAGGAGAGCAGGTCGAATTACTTCATTGTCCTTTCCCAAGAAAACCGAGCTGTGCATTTGCCCAGAAAGGGCCATACCCTTGATTTGATTCCTTTTCTCTCCTAATTGGATTGTCAGATCTTGTAGTGCCGCACAGGTACCATTCCACCAATCTGCAGGGTCTTGCTCCACCCAACCGGGCCTGGGGAAATGTAGGGGGTATTGGGCTGAGGCAGTTGCTACGATCTGTCCTTCGGTACTACACGCTACCACTTTAACACCACTGGTCCCGATATCAACACCAATCAGATAGGCCATGTCAATCCGCTCCTGTCTTCAATATACAATATCATTCGTTAAACACCACAATCCTTCCTGCTACCATAATGTTTTCCCCTCCATCAGGCGTTGACGTAGGGGTTTTTGGGGGGCCTTGTTCGACTTTCTGATTTGGGAGCGGACGTTCCTGTGCGTAAACATTCACTTGACATGGGTCGAGGTGGGGTATACTATACCAAAAGGTGTTAAATAAGAACCTTCGGTATCTCTATGGGTAGCCAGAAAGGAGGAACTCGTGTCTAGGATTCTTACTTGGTTTTTTGATTATCTTTTTGGAGTGCCGTTCTATTGCCCTGGCTGCGGCACCAAACCGGTTGAACGTGCTCCGTATTTATGCGGTGATTGTATTGAAGCATTTCCGTTTAATCCCGATCTAGCAAAGTCAAGAACTGATCTGTTTTGTCTAGGGCTACCCAAGGAACCACTCCTAACATGGGTGAGGCGAGTAAGCCGGGAAGGTGATTACAGGCTTGCTTGGACTCTAGGACATGTACTAGGGATGTTTGCCGAGGGCGAAAGGACTTTGAGGACTAAGGAAGGGGTGGTTTTTGCTCCCCGTCTGGATCCTTCTGGTAGCTATGATTTTCGTAGGATCCTTGCGCAGCAAGTAGCGAATTATTTAAGTCTTCCCATTACCAGTCTAGATGAGTATGAACGGGAGCCAGACAGGAAACCCATCCTGCTTGTTCATGACATTCTCGATCGGGATCTGGAGGTTGCTTGTGTAGAAATTGGCTGCCAGATCCTGTGTCTGGCAAGAACCTCGGATGCCCATGATAATGGGGCAGAGGACTAACAACCGGAAACAGAGGCAATACTAAATGTGCAGAATCTTTCGGTGTCCAAGGAGGGACATCCATGTTAATTCTAACACGTCGCATAGACGAGACGATTATTATTGACGACCGGATTAAGATCACCGTTGTGGAGATAAGTAGGTCCCAAGTGAAAATCGGCATTGAAGCCCCGAAGGATGTCTCGATTTTTCGGGAGGAGATCTACAAACAGCTAAGGGAACAGTAATCTCGCAGATATGACTAGCTAGGGTTTTGACCTCTTGTCAAATAGTATCTATACAATGTTCCACGTCCATAGGTGTGAGATTTGGGGACTAGGAACCAGTACTGCAAAAGGGCGATACCAAACTAGGGTCAGTGGTTGGTGGGAAATAACAAAGCAGGATTTTCGCGAACGAAAAGGGAATAGTTATAGTATTCTAAGGAATAGGAGGGATGGCCGAGGGATACTTGAAGGAATATGCGCCTATAGGCAAACTAGGGCAAAGGAGATGGAGCTATGCAGATAGTCGTTTATGGTAAGAATCTTGAAATAACACCGGCCTTGCGTAGTTATGCCGAGAAAAAAGTGTCCAAAGTGGAACGCTTTTTCGAGGAGAATCTGGAGATCTCTGCCGAGGTGACTATGAGCGTGCAAAAGGAACTAGATATCGTTGAGACTACAGTACAGGTTGATGGAGTCCTATTGCGCGGTGAGTCTCGCACCGAGGATATGTACGCTTCCATTGATGAATCGGTGGATAAGATTGAAAGGCAGATCAAGAAATACAAAACAAGGCTGCATAAACGTCTCCAAGATGGAGTTAAGCTATCGAAGATAGTAAGTGAGGACAAGGCCGTGGCTAATGGGATGGAGATGCCTAAAATAGTCCGGACGAAGCGGTTTGCGATTAAGCCAATGTCCGTAGAAGAAGCAGCTATGCAGATGGATCTTCTGGGCCATGACTTTTTCGTGTTTGCCAACGCCCTAAGTGGAGAAGTAAACGTTGTATACCGCAGAAGAGATGGTAATTACGGCTTAATTGAGCCCGAGTTTGAATAGAGTTAGCAGATTAAAGGCCGGGGTTTCCCGGCCTTTTTCGCGTTAAGCAGGAATCGTCTACGTTAAGTCGAAGTTTGGTGAGTAGACGATTATTGGTTTCGGAGGAAGAAATATGGAGGAACATAGCTGGTCACGACAGAGTCTTGAGCAGTACCTAAGCCGGGTTGAGGGCGTGGAAAACGTAAAGGTATTCTTCGATGAGAAAAACGAGATCAGTGAGATCCACGTTTTAGCTACATCCAGTCGCCAGCCGAAACAGATTGTAAGGGATATTGAATCGGTATTCATTACCCAATTTGGAGTTAATGTGGACCATCGAAAGATCAGTGTTGTACAGTTAAAGTCCGAGTTCGACTCCCTGGAGCGGCGCCTTCAGATCATTGGAATTAAGTCCACTACTACTAAGAATTTCATGGTGGTAGAGGTGGAGTTAGAGGTCAAGGAGCAGGTGTTTTCGGGAAAACACGAAGGTGTTGCCTCCGATGGCAACAGACTACGAATTGCCAGCATGGCTACGCTCAATGCTGTTTCAAAGGCGGTGCCGGACAAGATTGTTCTGGCCTTAGAGGATGTAAGTAAGTGTAGTATCGCTGGCCGTCAGGCAATTGTTGTTGTGGTCAACTGTTTGAGTGGGTTACGGGGTGAACTTTTCACAGGTTGTGCGCTCTTGCAGTCTGATGATATAGAAACCGCGGTAAAAGCAACAATGGATGCGGTGAATAGAAAACTCGGCCTACTAAGTAGCTTAACATAGTGACTCGCTAGTTTTGACCGGCACCTTGAGATGAACCTGAGCGAAGCGGCTGCTGGACATCTTGTTAGCGGAGCGGAAAACGTCCAAGCCTATATGAATGGGGGGCTTTTTCCATGGCAGCCAAGGTTTTTAAGGTAATGCTCGCGATTGCAAGTTTGCTTCTAGCTGGCGGTTCTCGGTTTACCTGGCATTAATAACTAAGATCAAGGTGCCGGTTCTATTGATTGTCTGATGGGAAGGGGCAGCTTATGCACAGAGACTATAGGCTCAAGGTCTATATTGCTATGGTTTCTTTGTTGACTTTGGGCGGTTTGATCTGGTTGGTTACCACGTGTCCTCTGCCCCGTTTTGTTGATGTTTTGTTTATTGTTGGGCTATCCATTGGTGGTGATCTGCTCCGGGTGCCAATACCTTCGGGAGGCTCGGTAAGTGTCTGCTTTGCTATTGACTTTGCCGCCATTCTAATTTTCGGATCGGTATCTGCCCCTATGACGGCTCTAGCGGTATTCCTGTGTGTGTTGGTGCAGAGCAAACCCATTAAAGTTGCTGCTTTTGATGCTTCTCAGGTGTTCCTATCTACCCTTGCTGCGGCTTTGACTTATCAAGGGTTGGGCGGCGGTTTTGCTCCTAGTATTGATCTGGTTAGAAGCCTGATCCCCTTGCTGGCCGCGACCTTTGCATATTTTGTGGTTAATACCTTGTTGGTTGCAATTGTTATTACTCTAGACCAAGGTATTTCCGTGGGCAAAATCTGGCGGGCAAATATCAAATGGGTTATCCCAAACTATTTGGCGTTAAGCCCCCTTGGGATTCTAATTGCCATCATTTATACAGGTCCCTTGGGACCCCCGGGGACTGTCTTGTTACTGATGCCCCTTTTCCTTGCGCGGTATTCCTTTCAGCAGTACAGTGAGATGCGCAAAGCCCACATTGATACCGTTAAGGCCTTAGCAGCAGCTCTGGACGCTAAGGATTCGTATACCCGGGGTCATTCAGACCGGATTGAGCAAATTTCTAATATCTTGGCTGATGCAATGGATCTATCGGGCTCGGAGATTGAGACTATAAGTTATGCGGGATTACTGCATGATATTGGGAAGATTGGGGTAAGTGAGGCGGTGTTAAACAAGCCGGGTAAGCTATCTGAGGCTGAGTTTAACCAGATCAAAGCTCATCCGGACATTGGTGCTGACATGATTAAGGACGTGGGTTTTTTGAAGGGTGTTGCGGAGATTATTCGGCACCACCACGAAAGGTATGACGGTAAGGGGTATCCGGCGGGGCTTGCGGGGGAAGATATCCCGTTGGGCGCTAGGATCCTTGCTTGTGCAGATGCTTTTGATGCCATGACCTCTGACCGGGTCTATCGCCGAGCGCTTTCCTTTGAACAAGCCAAAACAGAACTAATTGAGAACCGTGGAAAACAGTTTGATCCCCGCGTTATTGAGGTCTTTTTGAAGTCCGAGAAGGAGATCAGGGCGATCGTTTCCAGGGAACATAAAGAGGATGAACATATATGCTAATTGATGCGGCGATTATTTCCCTTCTTGTTGGGTTCTTGCGCAAGGGCCGTCTTCGGAGCCTTGGGGATTTAAAGATCCACCGGGTGGAGCTAATCTTGGTTGCCTGTCTCCTTCAAGGAGGGTGTCTTTTTCTCGCCCAACGGGGTATTGCTATTGCGGTGCAGTTTGGTCCCTATGTGAACATACTCTCCTACATATTGTTAATGGCTGCCCTATGGGCAAATAGGGATCAAAGGGCTTTTCGTGTGGTAGCTGTTGGTGTGCTGCTTAATGCCGTGGTTATTGCCGCCAATGGCGGTCAAATGCCTGTTTCTCTGACAAGCCTTGAGCAGGTGGGTCTTGGCAGTCTGGCATCTTTATTGGATACAGGAACCTACATTACCCACACAAAACTAACCGACGACTCAGTGCTTTACTTTCTATCCGATTGGTTATACATTCCAGGCTACAAAAGGGCCCGGGTTTTTAGCATAGGGGATGTTGTGATCTCGCTTGGAGTGTTCATGCTAATCCAGAATGCCATGCTACAGGAACGAAGTCGAGCAAAGGGATATCCGAGGAAGCATACGTTCTAGGGGTCATAGGTTTCCAGTTGAGCAGGTTTCTATAGCATGCTATAATTGCAGAGAAGGTGATGCACTTGTTTGAAAGGTTAAGGAAACTGTTTGACCCAAATGAAAAGGAAATCCGGCGGATGTCCGGGGTTGTTGATAGAATAAATGCCTTAGAACCTAAATTCCAGGCGATGAGCGATGAAGAACTACGGGGAATGACTGCTCAGTTTAGGCAGCGTTTCGCTGAAGGTGAGACTCTAGAGGACCTATTAGAAGAGGCCTTTGCTGTGACAAGGGAAGCAGCCCGTCGCACCTTAGGTCAAAGACACTATGATGTGCAGCTGATGGGCGGTATCGTACTTCACCAAGGACGGATCGCTGAGATGAAAACCGGTGAAGGAAAGACCTTGGCGGCAACTCTACCGGCTTATCTTAATGCGCTAACGGGCCGGGGTGTTCATATTGTTACAGTAAATGATTATCTAGCCCAACGCGACGCCGATTGGATGGGGGAGATATATCGTTTTCTGGGTCTTGACGTTGGCGTGATCAAGCATGGCTTAGACTATGCTGAACGCAAACAGGCCTACAATTGTGACATAACCTACGGGACCAACAATGAATTTGGTTTTGACTATCTCCGGGACAATATGGTTCTATCTAAGGATGATATGGTCCAACGGGAACTAAACTATGCCATTGTGGATGAGGTTGATAGCATCCTCATCGATGAGGCACGAACGCCCTTGATTATCTCCGGTCAGGCAGAGGATGCAACGGATAGGTACCGGATCTTTGCCGATCTAGCCCCTCGACTTAAGGAAGAGGAAGACTACACTGTGGACGATAAGGCCAGAACCGTTAGCCTGACTGAAAACGGTGTCGCCCGGGTGGAGGAACTATTAGGAATTGAGAATCTTTTTGACGATGTCCACTTTGAGCTGAATCATTACCTGCTAGCAGCGCTAAAGGCTCTTCGGTTGTTTCGCAAAGACCGGGACTACGTGGTTAAAGACGGTGAGATCATCATTGTTGATGAGTTTACTGGCCGTCTCATGTTTGGACGGCGCTACTCCGATGGTCTACATCAAGCCATTGAGGCCAAGGAGCGGGTGGCTATCCAAAGTGAGAGCAAGACCTTTGCCAGTATAACCTTCCAAAACTACTTCAGAATGTATGATAAACTGGCGGGGATGACCGGGACTGCGGCAACAGAAGAGGATGAGTTCCTAAGGATCTATGGGATGGATGTGGTGGTTATTCCCACAAACAAGCCCATGATCCGCGTGGATCATCCGGATCTTGTCTACAAGACGCAGAGGGCAAAATATGCGGCGATCATCGAAGAGATTGTCCAGTGTCATGAACGGAAGCAGCCTGTTTTGGTCGGCACGGTTTCCATTGAAGTGTCCGAAAAACTCAGTGGTATACTAGGCCGCAGGGGTGTTCCACATCAGGTCCTCAATGCGAAGTACCATGAGAAGGAAGCTGAGATTATCAAGTTAGCCGGACAATTAGGGACTGTGACCATTGCTACTAATATGGCCGGACGGGGCACGGACATTGTACTTGGGGATGGAGTGGTAGCCCTAGGGGGCCTACATGTTATTGGCACAGAGCGTCATGAAAGTAGACGAATTGACAATCAGTTGCGCGGCCGTTCGGGACGACAGGGTGATCCGGGTTCATCTAGGTTTTATGTGTCCTTTGAGGATGACTTAATGCGCCTGTTTGGTTCCGATCGTATTACTGGTATTATGGATCGGCTAGGTTGGGAGGAAGATCAACCTATAGAGTCATCCCAGGTTAGTCGTACTATAGAATCGGCGCAAAAACGGGTGGAGTCCTATAACTTCGATATTCGCAAACGGGTTCTCGAATACGATGATGTTCTGAACATGCATCGGGAGATCATCTATTCCCAAAGGGCCTTGGCCTTAACCAAAGATTCGGTGCGTGAAGATGTTATAGACATGGTGGACCGCAGCGTTGACGCTGTTGTAGCTAGGTTTGCCAATGAGGATATTTATCCTGAGGACTGGGATATCACCGGTTTGCTAAACCAATTCCAGGATTTGGTTGCTGGCCGCAGTACCCTTAAGGTGGATGATGCGGCCTTGCAGAGCGCTGAGGAAATTGGCAAACTGCTTAAAGAAGAGGCCCATCGGATTTACAAGCTTCGGGAAGAGGAATTAACGCCTGAACGGATGCGGCATATCGAGCGGATTATCCTGTTAACTACGGTAGATGGAAAATGGATGGAACATCTGGAGAATATGCGGGATCTCATGGATGGAATTGGACTGCGGGCCTACGCCCAGCAGGATCCTCTACTGGAGTATAAGTTTGAAGCCAATGATATGTTTAACGTGATGATCGAAGCGATTCGGGAGGATGTTACCCGCTATATCTTCCGGGTACAGCCTACTTCTCAGCCGGCACCCCGTCAACGACGGGTGAGGGTATTAGCCCAGCATGGGGATGAAAAGGAAAGTGCTCCAGCACAGCCTCGTAGGGTCGAGAAAATAGGCCGCAATGAACCGTGTCCTTGCGGTTCGGGGAAAAAGTATAAGAAATGTTGCGGCAGGAATGTCTAGTTTTAATTAAGGAGGAAGAGAAGACCTACAGGTTCTTCTCGATGCGATAATGGAGATATTAAGCTTGAGTGACTTAGAGGATCAGATTACCTCGATGGGACAGCGCTTAGTTGAACTGGGTGACTATCTTTGACATCCCTAATTTAGAAGCAAAGATCCGGGATCTGGAAAACGAAATGGCGGATCCCAACTTTTGGAATAATCCCGAGGTTGCCCAACAAGCTTCAAAGAAGTTGAAGATCCTCAGGAAACAAGTGAATGGATTCACCAGTCTAAAGATGCGGTATGACGATTTATCCACCCTGTTAGCTTTGGCTCAAGAGGAAGAGGATGAATCGATTGCGCAGGAGCTTTACCGTGAGGGGGATAGGTTATCCGCAGAACTAGAACGGATGGAGCTTGCCATGTTGCTGAATGGCCCCTATGATGATCATAATGTGATCTTGACCATTCATTCCGGGGCAGGGGGAACCGAATCTCAGGATTGGGCACAGATGCTCTTGCGGATGTATACGCGGTGGGCCGAAGATAATGGTTATGAGGTGGAGACCCTCGATTTACTGACTGGCGATGAGGCGGGCATAAAAGGTGTTACGCTCATGATTAGTGGACCCTATGCCTATGGTTATTTAAGGTCAGAAAAGGGTGTGCATCGCTTAGTGCGCATATCCCCCTTTGATGCGGCAGGACGACGCCATACATCCTTTGCCTCGGTGAGTGTTTTGCCAGAGGTGGAGCAGGATGCGGAGATTGATCTGGATCTAAATGAGGTGAGGATAGACACTTACCGAGCCAGTGGCGCCGGGGGGCAACATGTCAATAAGACCGACTCGGCCGTGCGGCTTACTCATATTCCCACTGGTATTGTGGTTCAATGCCAGAACGAACGGTCTCAGCACAAGAACCGGGAATCAGCGATGAAGATCCTAAAAGCCCGATTGCTAGAACGCAAAATGGAAGAGCAAGAAGCAAAGCTAAATGCTATCTCCGGTCACAAGAGTGACATTGCATGGGGCAATCAGATTCGTTCTTATGTTTTTTGTCCTTATACCATGGTCAAGGATCATCGCACCGATGTGGAAATGGGTGATGTGGAAAAGGTGATGGACGGTTACCTGGAACCATTCATCCAAGCATACCTAAGAAGAAAGTAAGGCTATGGCAAAAACCCCCTATTTTGTCCTAATACTAGCAATCCTGTGCTCATCTATGATTTTGTTTCAACGATGGGAAGTTGAGCGAGGCTGCGATACTGTGTTGATTGCCGTTGACTACGGCGATCTAGTCCAGGTGGGGCTAGATGCGCCCCAAACCCCGGGAGTTGTTTTAGGACTTGATCTAAGAGAGGGGAGTGTATCGGCACCTGAGAAGATCGGTGTTGTAGTTGTGGATGATCAGAGCTTTGATTCCTTGGTGCAAGTTGACGCGGACCTTGTGGTAAGCACTGGGTCCAAAGCCATGGGAAAGTCAAAGCTGTGGGGTGTGTTGGAGTTTCAGATCCCCCAGGGTATATCCGGAATCCCTCTACGGGTGCATCAAATTCCCCGGGAATTGTTAACTGGATATGATCTCCAACGCGCCTGTGATCGATTACTTCTCGGGGTACGGGAACGGGGCATATCTGTCATTTATCTAAACTTGTTTACCCATATGCCGGATCCTAAGGCCTATAACCAAGCCTATATTGATGAATTAACCAGCCGTCTTACCCAGGCAGGCTTTAAGCTTGGATATCCGAAGCCTTTGGCTGTCTTTCATCCTTCGTTGCCCTTGGTAGTGGTTACCGGGATGGGTGTTTGGTGCATCGTGTATCTGCTTTTGGCAAGCCTAGGTATGCAGGCTAGTATACTTATACCTTGCGGGTTTGTGCTCTCTACGGTACTAGCTTATCAATGTGGCGGGGATGATCTGGTAAGACAAGTATTTGCCCTAGTGGTAACCCTGTCTTTCCCAGTCTATGCCCTTGTGAGTGGGTATAGGGTGATTACCAAGAACAGAGGCAAGACCACCAATACAGTAGCACTATATTTGCGGGCCTGTGGGCAGGTTATACTAGTTACGTGCCTTGGTGTCGTTTTCATTGGTGCATTGCTTGCTGATGCAAAGTTTATGCTCGGGTTGACTGGCTTTCGCGGAGTGAAGCTATCGGCGGCTTTGCCCCCTTTAGTTGTCTTCTTGCTTTTTTTCAAGAAGCAGGAGAGGGTCACCCTCCGGTGGTATCTTGTTGTCCCGGTAGGTATCGCTTTTCTTTATTACGTGTTAAGAACGGGAACGGGTCTTGCCCCAATCCTTAACCTAGAACGACAGATACGGGCTATCCTGGAGCATCTGCTGGTGGTAAGGCCCCGGTTTAAGGAGTTTCTGGTGGGTTACCCGGCCTTGTTTGTGGGGTACTATCGGTTGTTAAGAAAAGAACGATATCCCTCGGCGTTACTTATAGCCATGGGTACCCTAGCTCCGGTTTCTGTGCTGAATTCCTTTTGTCATGCCCATACCCCTCTTCAAATTAGCATTCAAAGGAGTGCCCTCGGGCTCTTACTTGGTATTGTAGTTGTCGTTATCTTAGGTGTGTTGTGGAAAGTATTAGGTGCAGGTGAAAAGAATGTCAAAGGTTATTTTGGCGGGCTACTACGGTTATGACAACACTGGTGATGAAGCCATCGTCTCGGTATTGGCCTCAAGCCTAAAAAACGATGATCGGATCCAACGGGTAACTGTGCTTTCACAACATCCCCATGCCACTGCCAAGGAACATGAAGTACACTCGATTTTTCGCTATGACCTTCCGCGGGTTTTGCAGGTCTTAAGACAAGGTGATGCTTTGGTTCTTTCCGGTGGCTTGATGCAGGATGTAACCAGTAGCAGGAGCCTTTGGTATTACCTGACTTTAACTAGGCTTGGATTGAAGCTAGGGTGCAAAGTATACTGGCATGCTATGGGTATTGGACCTGTTCAGTCTCCTCATAACCGGAGGAGGCTAATGCGATTAGCTAACAGACTCACCGGACTTAGCGTGCGTGACCATTATTCTGCATCCTTTCTACCCGGTGCAAAACTGGTACCAGATCCTGCTTTGCTCCTTGATGCAGCGCCCGCAGGACGGGTCCAAAGGATTTTCAGAATGCTTGGAGAACCTTATGGTAAGGGGACGGTGCTTGGAATTGCCTTGCGTCCGTGGGGTGGATTTCCAGGACAGATTGAACAGGTGGCTTATCTAGCAGATGAACTAGCTCGTCGTTTTGATGCTAAGATTCTATTCCTGCCCCTTCATTTTGAACAGGATCTTCCCCTCATCCAAGATGTAATTAAACTCATGAAGGAAGAGGCGTTATGTTTGGGGCTTCCGATCCCTCCTGAAGATATGGCCGGTGTAATCCAAAGTTGTGACCTGGTGATTAGCATGAGGCTCCACGCGTTGATTTTCGCGGCTGTCTGTGGGACTAGCTTCGTTGCCCTTGAAACCGATCCTAAGATTGGAGCCTTTGCAGCCTTGACCAATGAAAAAGCTTTAAGTTGCACCGACGAACAGTTTCCCGTTGCATCAATTATTGAAGATGTAGCGGTGAAGCTGCCCCGGTCAAGACGGTATGATCGGGATAGAAGACAACTGGTATTAGAACTCCAGTCCCAGTCCCGGTCAGGTCTTGAAGAACTTATTGAGGATATTTGCAGATAATGGAGGGGTGGCATGGAAAGGGTAAGCATTCTTGGTCTGCCGGTGGACCTCATGACAATGTCCGAGACGCTACACAGGATCCAGGAAATACTCGATGGTCCTCCCTGCGGTAGACAGATGCTTACCGCAAATGCCGAAATGGTCGTTGCCGCACAACATGATGCACAACTTAGTCATATCTGGCAAGAAGCGGCATATGTTGTGGCAGATGGATATGGTTTGGTATGGGCTGCATCCCGGATGGGTTATCCTTTGCCTGAACGGATTGCTGGTGTAGAATTAGTGGGGGAAATCTGCAGGTTATCCGCTGAAGAAGGCTATCGGCTCTACTTTCTTGGAGCAAAACCCGGGGTTGCAGAGGAGGCACGGGCACGGCTGTTGCTGAAGTATCCCAAGGCGCGGATTGTAGGGACCCATCATGGGTATTTCACCCCAAAAGAGACCAAAAGTATAGTTGATGATATTCATAATAAGGGAACCGATGTCCTTTTTGCCGCCTTGGGCGCTCCCCAACAGGAAAAATGGATCTACGCTAACCGGCTTACCACCGGGATTCGACTTGGTATAGGTGTAGGGGGTAGCTTTGATGTATGGGCAGGGCGGGTGAGCCGGGCGCCCAAATGGATGAGAGAACATGGGCTTGAATGGCTGTATCGCTTGTGCCAGCAGCCGAAGCGACTACCTCGTATGCGATCATTACCAGTCTTTGTCTGGATGGTTCAGCGGGCCGAGCGGGCACAAGTAGCCCAAGATATGGCGGCTGCAACTGGGGATGACCCGTCCCCAGAGACAGGGATAAAGAACCGGAGTAAACAGGGTTAGCCCTGCCATTAATTGGGGAGAGGCGGGTCAGCTTCACAGTTAAAACTAGAAAAGGAGACCTAGTGTCAGCGATGGGGAATGGGAAATGACTTTTGGGAGGTTGTAGGTTGGATGAACGCCTAAAAAAAATAGGGTCCTTTCTGGGGAATATTGCTGGGGTCATGCTCACTGGAGTGGCTACGGCTGCATTCCTGATTCCCAACCGTATTGCTGCCGGGGGAGTGAGCGGCCTTGCTACAGTGCTCTACCACACAACAGGCATTCCAGTTGGTGTCATGATGCTGGCAATAAACATTCCCTTGCTCTATGCCACCTTTAGGATTATCGGCCTTAGTTTTAGTCTGCGCACGATTGTTGGCACAATTCTTCTTTCGGTAACCATCGATGTTTTAGGTCCTTTTATTGCCCCGGTTACGCGGGATCCGTTGTTGGCCTCAATCTATGGGGGAGTTCTTTCAGGGATCGGGATTGGGCTAGCCTTTTACTTTGGAGGGTCCACTGGGGGCACTGATCTGGCCGCAAGGTTAATGAATCATTTTACCCACTTTAGCATTGGCCAGAGTCTGTTAATTATTGACATGGGTATTATTGCTGTAGCCGGATTCTTCTTTGGTGCAGAAACTGGCCTGTATGCTATTTTGGCCTTGTATCTTAGCACCAAGACCATTGACTTGATTCAGGAAGGGCAGGGGGCTGGCAGAGCTGCTTATGTGGTCTCCAACCACCCTGAGGAGATCAGCCGCCGGATCTTACAAGAATTGGAGAGGGGCGTTACCGCCCTGCAAGGACGGGGTATGTACACCAATAGCGAACGACAGGTGTTGCTGGTTATTGTCTCCCGTTCTGAGATTGTCAGGTTAAAAAGACTAGTGAAGGAAGAAGACCCTTCGGCTTTTATGATTATTACCGATGCCCGGGAAGTTCTTGGTGAGGGATTCAAGGGGTTTTAGTTCGATTCGCCTTTTTGACATCGATTCTTGGATTGCAGTATAATCGAAACAACGACAACTATTCAATGGAGAAGGGAAGTTATTTTCCTTGACCAAGCGCAGGGTTTTGATTGTTCTAATTATATTAGGTCTTATGGCAGGTGTACTCTCGGTCCGGTCATTTTTTGAAGCAGATGCTGAGGATCCAGTTGATGATCAAGCAAGGCAGTTGTTTCAGATTATGGCTCTGATGGAGAGTTTTTATTATAAGCCCATTGATAGCGAACAGATGCTAAAAGGCTATGTCCACTACGGCAACCTGGAAGCGATGCTGTTGGATTTGGTTGATCCCTACACCCAGTACCTACCTCCCCGTATGTATGAAGAGATGAAGGTGGATACCACTGGTAATTTCAGCGGAGTAGGTATTGTCATTACTATATATGAGCGACAGCTTACCGTTGTCTCACCCATTGCCGGGACCCCTGGATATGAAGCTGGACTGCAAAGTGGCGATGAGATTATGGCCATTGATGGGCGTCCCACAAAGTACATGTCGATGTTAGAGGCCGTTGACTGTATGCGAGGACCTGAAGGGACCGCGGTTCAGCTGACTATTCAGCGGGGTGAAGAACAGTTCGATGTTGAGATTATCCGTGCTAAGGTGGAAAGCCCGGATATTAACGAAGCGATTATGGTTACATCCAGTGTTGCCTATGTGCGAATAAATGAGTTCAAACTACGTACCGCCGAAGAACTGGATGCGGCCCTGACTAAGCTTAAAAGGCAAGGAATGGAAGGACTCATCTTGGATTTGCGGGATAACCCGGGTGGAACCCTGGGTAGTGCCATCGATGTGTCCTCTATGTTTTTGCCCGCAGGTGATACAGTACACGAGGTGTTTCGCAATTCCGATGTGGCCGCCATGTTTATGTCCCGGGGAGATACCAAGACCTATGTAAGCCGTAATGGGGAGCGGATTTCCCACGGCGTCAAGCAAGACGGAAAATGGTGTGGTTTACCGGTGGTGGTGCTGATTAACCGGGGCAGTGCTTCCGCATCGGAGATTGTGGCCGGCGCATTAAAGGATAGGGCTGGCGGTCTACTTGTGGGTAACACCAGTTTTGGCAAAGGCTTAGTACAGGCGGTATTAGAATTGCCAAACGGTGCTGCTATGAGATTGACTATTGCCGAATACCTCACGGCGGGTGGGGTTTCAATTAACGATAAGGGGATTGAACCGGATTTCGTGGTAAATCTGCCAGAGCCCACAGAGGAAGAGGCGAAGGCCCTGAGGTTAAGACGGGAGTACTTTAGTCTCGAGGATATGCAGGTGCAAAAAGCCCTTGAAGTGGTCCAGGAAATGCTAATTGATGCAATTCCTAAGGCTAGTTAGGTTGAGATAAGATGGATTCATGGATTGTAAATATCTTGATTGAGATTTTCCGAAGCATCCCGTGGATGGTCCGCAATCCGAGTTTTGTGGTGGTGAGCCTCATTGCTTTGTTTCTGGTCTATAGGCAGTATCTAGCCATTGCCACCCAGAAACGGCGTATGTTTGGCTTGGTGCATGGGGATCCAAAATGGCAGACTCTAAAGGCCCTAGGCTATGGTGTTGTTGGCGGGCTTCTTGCTTCGTTTCTGTTTGTTCTCCTAGGGATATCTGTGTCCCATGCGGGGATTATCTACGTTTGGCCCTTGGCCCTGCTACTGATGCTCATTTACCCACGGTTTTTGTGTTTCTCCTATGGGGGAGGGATTGTGGCCGCGGCAAGTCTGCTTGTGGGTTGGCCCCAAGTAGATGTACCTTCTCTAATGGCATTAATTGCGGTGCTTCACGTGGTAGAGGCCGTGCTAATCTACTTTACCGGATCCCAAGATCCGATGCCTGTCTACGTTCGCAAGGAAGAGGGACAGGTGGTTGGAGGGTTTATCTTACAAAAGTTCTGGCCGCTACCGTTTATCGGGCTTTTTAGTGCATTTATTAGCAGTGAACTAGCGGGGGAGCTAGCACCAATGCCCCAGTGGTGGCCTTTGATCCAGCCAGCCATCGAGGTTCCCGCGGACAGTATTATGGTTTATGTGCCCTGGTTGATTGTCGCTGCTGTGGGTTATGGCGACATTGTTTTGTCCAATCAACCAAAAAATAAGACTAGGGTGTCCTCATTTAGTCTGCTCTTTTTTGGAGTTACCTTGTTGGTAATGGCGGTACTTGGGAGCAGATGGCCGATTTGGCAGTATGTTGCCACGGTGTTTGCACCGGTAGGCCATGATCTGGTTATCTTCCTGGGACGTCGTCGTGAAGAGGAGCGAAAGGCAGTGTTTACTAACGAGGCTGGTCCGATGGTACTTGATGTTCTTCCTGATTCCATAGCCCAGATGGCAGGACTAGCCACAGGAGATATTGTCAAGTCTGCCAATAAAGTTCCCGTAGAAAACTGGTATCAGATCCATGAAACGACGATGTATGCCGATGTGGAGTTGGAAGTTGAGAATTTCTTTGATGGTACCAGAAAAACACTAATTCTCCCTCATAGTCAATCGCCCATTGGGGTGATTCCTGCTCCTCACCCAAACAGTCGCTTTAATGTTGATTATGCCGCAGGACAGACCCCTGGAAAGCTAGGCCGATTCTTTGGTAGATTGTGGCGGCGCCTTTTTTCAACACGATAGATTGGGATAGGGAGCTGAGTGCCGGTGTTAAAGGCCAGCTCGGGTCTGGATAAAGTCTCTGTAGTACTACCGGTATGTTACCTCGTTTTTTCCTGGGTATGGTTTTTTGCCCTTGCCTTCAACCAAATCGCTGTGGAGATGCAAACCTACCAAGAAGATGTCTATCTCGCCGAGGACAACGGGTTAATAGAAGAACTCCAAGAGGCCCTGACCGAGTTGCCTGGGTCTAAGCAGCTTATTCGTAGAGGATTAACTGCACCTGAGTATGCCCCTGATGTCCCGGTCCTTACCGTGGATCTACGCTTAGTTGAGCTAGCGACTGTACACGAATATGCCGAGGTAATAGGGCATATTGCCAAAAGACACGGTTTTTTTGTTCGGGATGTGGAAGAGGTTTACCAGTCCCGTTCCAATATGTTGGAAGTTGTGATTGGTGATGAACAGCACGAAGAACTAAAGGTCAGACTCCTGATTGCCAAGTCCGCCTGGCCTGCGGCCGGGGTGTGGTGCCTTTGGCCTGGAGCGGTTCCCGGAGTATTTCCCAGGATTGCTCCCCGGGCGAAACTAGCTATTGTCATAGACGATTGGGGCTATGACTGGGAAGCTGCACCATGGTTCTTGGATTTCCCTCGTCCGTTTACCGGTGCAGTGTTGCCCCATTTACCTATGTCTACTATTCATGGGCAGACACTAAGTGAACGGGGTAAGGGAGTCATTTTGCACCAACCTATGGAACCTCTAAACAAGGATGTAGACCCGGGGCCTGGTGCTATCTATGCGGGACTTGGCTATCCCGAGATTGCCAGATGCTTGCAGGATAACTGGGCATCGGTACCCCAAGCTAGGGGTATGAACAATCATATGGGCTCAAAGGCCACCGCTGATGTGGATACCATGTCTAGAGTAGTTCAGTGGCTTGGCAAGAAGGGTTACTTCTTCCTAGATAGCAATACCACTGCTGAGAGTGTGGTGATTTCTGTTAGCGAACAATGGGCTCTTCCCTCAGTCAAAAACGACAGATTCTTAGATCACGAGGATGATGTGGAGACGATTAAGCTCAGAATCCAAGAACTAGTGGACATGGCGTTAACCCGGGGTTATGCTGTGGGGATTGGTCATGTCCGTCCAAAGACCTATCAGGCGCTGAAGGAAATGGTTCCCCATATTGATCGAGCTGGAGTGGAACTGGTTACCATTGATCAGATACTCCCGTCCGAAGGGAACAATCTGCACGCATCTGGAACCGACTAAGGTTGATCAGTACCAGCGAAGACGTTGTTAGTCAGCTGGTCTTGGTGGATTCTTGAGTCATAGTCAAAAGGTATCTGTCCCCGTCAAGACCGGCCAGCTTCTTTACAATTCTCTTGTCATAGTAAGATGCGTGCTGCGGTACAATCTTCGCATTCTACGCCTTTTCACCAAAACTGTAAATAGACTACGACAATTACTTGACTAAAGTCACCAATTCCGTTACAATAAAGTCAACGTAACCCAGAATATGTAATAATCGTTTAGCGTGATTGCCTCCTATAGATCGGTTTTGGTTGCCTTCATAATAAGTGGTACTTTTTTGTCATGGTCGGGGACGAAAATTATCGAAGCTGATTAGTGAGCATGTGCATTAGCGAACCAAACATAGATAAAATCCGGTGATAACTGAGAACGTTATCACAAATAACTGCTAAGGGAGGTGAACTGGTGGCTTAAAGCAGGAAGTACAACGTGAGTATCAGAGAGATTAGGAGGGAGAGTAATGCGTTGGCGGTATGTTTTACGATTGCTGATTACTACCTTACTACTGTGGGTGATAGTCCTACCTGGATTGGTGTTTGCTGAGTCTGAACGGATTACCCTTGAAGTGGCATTGTCAGGGGGACGTAACCCCAATATTAACGTCATACAGGACTATGGGGATATTCTATGGACCGAGGCCCTTACACAGGAATTTCAGAAGGAATATCCCTATGTCGATATCGTGTTTCTAACATCGGATGAGGCACTAGAACAAGTAACGGTCCAGATGATCGGGGGAGGCGGTCCCGATATCATTAACGGATATGGTTTTAGGATGATTAATCTCGGTAGACAAGGCGCCTTTGTCGATCTGACTACTCTTTTTGAACGAGAAGGTATTCTCGAGGAAATACAGCAGTCCTATTGGGCACCTCAGCTTGAGGCAATGAAGCACCAAGGACGGATATTCGCCCTTCCTCAATACCTGGGAACGATCGCCTTGTACTACAATGCGGACATGTTTAACTACATGGGAATACATCCACCCGAGGCTCAAGATTACCGTAGCACAATGGGTTGGGATGAGTTTGCCATGCTAACGAAGAAACTAACCCAGGACTTGGATGGGGATGGAATACCAAATATCTGGGGATTCACAAAACCAATGACCCGTCCCGATCACCTCCACTATTGGATGAAGGCAGCTGGTTCTGACTTTTACGGGAATGAAGAGAAAACCATCAGTACCCTAGATAATCTTGGCGCGATTGAAGCTTTGGAGTATCTGCAGCGTCTTCGTTGGGAAGATGAAGTCATTCCTCCTCCTGAAGTACCGATGGAGATCTGGGGTTGGATGGACGGTAATGCAGCGATTGCTGAGTCTGGGTCTTGGCATTTGACGGTTTGCCTCGGATCGAAAAGTGACGGGACCTCCAAAATACCTTTTGAATGGAATGTGTTTCCGATGCCTCTAGGGCCAGCCGGTGAGCGTGCTACTTTGGCTACTACTGATGCGTATGCGATCAATAAGAACACGCAGCATCTGGAAGAAGCCTATGCTCTTGTGAAGTTTCTAGCGGGGCCAGTTGCCAATGAGATCATGGCGAAATACGTTGCGTTACAGCCTGCCCATCGCGCTATAGCCCCAACGTATATAGATGTGATGCGTGAATTGAATACACAAGCATATGATGTAGACGTTCATGTATTTACTGATGCCGGACCATATGCCTATCCTGAAGTTATCTACTCAGAACCGGTGGCGGCTGATAGCATTCTCTATGATGCCTATGTCCGCATCCTTGACCAAAACCGCCCGGTAGGGCCTACCTGGAAGGAAGCGATTGAGCGCCTGAACCGTGTGTTGGCATCAACAGCTCAAGGACCAGTTGTAAAAACCATCGAGTGGGCAGATCAGTCGTGGATCTATCGAGATATCAATACATCTGAGGCTGGGGATGCCGTTGCTCAAAAGGATGGAAGCTTACTGATAAAGGCAGCTGGTGCGGATCTTTGGGGCTTTCAGGACGGTTTTGGTTTTGCCTATCAGGAGATAGAAGGCGATTTCGAAGCGACAGTGCGTCTTATGTCCGTTCCCGACACGGATGTTTGGGCAAAATCTGGGATCATGATTAGAGCTGCGGCAAATACCATCGCTCCTAACATTGCCATCTTAGGCACCCATATGAACGGGATTACTGTACAGGAAAGGATAACCGCGGGTGAACCGACAGCTCAGGTATTAAGTACGCCGTGGACAAACGATAAACCTGTGTATTTCAAACTGATTCGTCGAGGAGACAGTATTGTGGGACAAATGTCCACAGACAAAGAGCTATGGACCACATTGGCTACTATCGACTATATCGACTTTCCGGACAAGGTATTAGTTGGGTTAGCATCGACTTCACACCGTGCAGCGACCATTGGACTTACCACCTTTAGTGAGTGGGAGATTGTGACGGAGTAAACGCGGGTTCAGCGCATGTTGAGTGTCCCGTAACGGGTATTTCTTAACATGCGCTCAAAACCCAACACATGGTAGCCTTGATGAAAATCGAGAGTGCTTCTGGGAGAGTTGGCATTGGTGATAGTACTGAGGAAGCTAGTTTAGAGTACTAGGTGGGGGCAGAGTATGTTTTTTTGTAGGCGAATCACCAAGTATGTACGCAGTGGCGGTCAGGGTCCTCCAAAGATTCTGTTCCTAATGGTTTTGCACTGATCCTTAGGTTTCTTTAAGAAGCACCGCAAGCAGAAGCTAAGGTACAAGACTAAGGAGGGAGCGTTCATTGAAAGCAAATTGGTGTTTATTGACCTGGTTAGTTGTTTTAGCTCTGGCCATTGGTGCAACAGTGCCGGTGGCTGCCGCTTTTAAGGTATATGGTGACTATGGAATCGATGTTACATGGACCCCTTTGGAGACAATTCGACCTATACATCGACTCCGGCTGTTTACGGACATCTGGGGGGGCCCTTTTTTGCGAAAGTAAAACTGGTGGATGCTGAGTTGTTACTGGACCACCAATTCCAATTCCTGGACGGAGGTAGGTTAGGCGGACACCTCCAGCCAGTCTTAGAAGAAGTTCGGTTCAGGTGGACTGATTGGCTTTATACTGGGGCCCCGAGAATGGATATCTTTGCCGGGCATCGTATTTTCGTTGGATGGGATCCAGTAGCCTTCCAGGCATGGGAACGGGGAGTAGCCATGGAAGGAGCCCAATTGTGGGGTTTTCGGGTGAATGCCCTTGCTGGAATCATTGACACGAATATCAATGAGTATATGGGTGGTATCCAGATTCAACGTTTAGTGGATAACTGGGACCTGAGCTTCGTCATGTCAGGGAACGCGCGTTACTCAATTGTTGAGGATCCTGCTGACCTACATAAGTATCTAGTGACACCAGCCCAGCGCTATAATAGGGTATCTTTGTTCCGATGGAATGGAACTCTTGCTCAGACTAAGGGTACCTTATCGGGTTTTGCTGCCTCACAAGAAGAAAGATTGGCACAGGATGCCGAGAAGAAGACAAGTAGTGCCATACAGGTAGACCTAACGCACTCCTTACAAAACGGGGCACGGGTTGACGTTGGTTGGCGGGACTACAACCCGGAGTTTAACCCACCGTACAAAAAGTTTGAATGGTGGGAATTTGGTTGGGGCAATATTGATGATCCGATGGAAAAATATGCGGGGGAGAAGGGTGCCTACGCACAGGTCAACTGGAGTACCAGTTGGCCGCAGAAGCTTTCGTCTGATCTAAATCTTCGCTATGAACGGTTCTTAGCCCGACCTGTCCCCTGGTGGGATCCGAATTGGAAAGGTCCCGGCGGTGAATGGATTAGGCCTTTGGAGGATACCACGGCAAGCATAGGGCGTCTAGAATGGAAGGTCGAGGGGTATCGGGTAACTTTAGACTATCGGCATGATTCCGCCGAGGCTGTGAACAAGACCCGAGATCGATACGACCTAGGGCTCTACAAGGAGTGGACCCTTGATTCCGGTAAACTGGACTTTGGCTATCAAGGCGGACTTGATGTGCGAGCAGAAGACAACCGGACGATCCGACATAGGATTCGGCTGGATGCTGCTCCCTCATCGACTAAATGGTCTAAGCTTCGTCCATATCTGGAGTATTCATCGACGCAGGGTAAGGATAACACTACGAGTTCAACACGGGTTGGTGCTGTGTACACGACCATCGGGGGAATTAGGGCTGAAGGTGTCAAGGTCTTTTCAGACGTTCCAGGGCTTAGAAATCAAAGCTTTGTTAAGATAAGCTACTCGGTGGGGTTTTAAAAGGAGGGTGAATGAAGTGGTGAATAACTGGAGGAAACGACTATTTTTGCTGGGGACCCTATTGATCGCAGTGTTGATGAGCGGCTGTCTTACTATGCCCATAACGCGGATTCAAGGTGAGCTAATCGGGCGAGTTAGTAATTCAAAGGATGAGACGCCTTGGACTAATGTCAGCGTTACGTTTACTCCCCTGGGTGGAGGGGCTTCTTTTGGTGTGATCACAAACGAGGACGGAATGTACTGTTTTCCGAAGGTGACTGCGGGCAACTACCGGGCCACATTTACTCTTGCCGATGAGACCGTAATCGCGCAGGAAGAAGTACTGGTGCCCCTTAGTTTCAAAGACGGATCGCAACGGATGGACTTTTCATTTCCGCCCCGCCGACTATGGTTCTACGAAGGCGAAAGCCTGTATAACGTTACATGCAGTGGCGCACGTTGGGACGTCCAGGACATGGGGTGGTTCGAAGAACCTTGGCAACCCTGGGCTCCCCTCAATTGGAGCGGTGGCCACCAACTCTGGATGCATGATGCAGTGATCGGCGGCTGGGTGGAGGGGACATTTCGCGTACCTGCGGGAGAACCCGAAAGACCATTCGCTCTCATCGTCACCTTTACAACTGCTGTTAACTACGGGATTGTGGAGCTGTCTATCGATGGGGAATTAGTCGGTACGTGGGATAGCTATTCGCCGCAGATCGGAATGACTCGGGTTGATGTCGGTCAGGTTGATTTATGCGAAGGAGAACATCGGTTACGGATGACCATAATCGGAAATCAGGAGACGTTTCCGGATGGAATCGGTGCCGGTATTGATTGCTTTGAATTGATTGAAACACTATAGGACAGTCTTCCTTGTTTTCCTTGAGAATGACGCGGGTCGGAAGCCTATGCTTAGCTGGCCCGCGTTATATAAGTCTGCTTGGGTGAACCTTGATCTTACTGTTCAAAAACCCACCGGAGTATTGCCATCGAGTTACTTGTCGTATACTAAGGAGTTTGCTCGCGGGGCGGACCGCAGGAATTGCGAAGTACCAGCTTTGAATTAAGCTGTAGTAACTGGCTTTTCTGTGGAGTATCGCTCATTAGTCTCTTAAAGAGTAGTTCTGCGGCAGTTACCCCGAGCTCGTAGGTAGGTTGCTGTATAACAGAAAGCTGAGGCTGCAGAAGCTGCATCCATGGTAGGTCGTCAAAGGCAATGACCGAAAGCTCATCCGGGATATGAAGACCGAGTTCCCAAATCGCGGTAAGGGCACCGGTTGTAGTTCGGTTATTTGCGGTAAACAGGGCAGTAGGAGGACGCTCAAGATCCATCAGGTATTTCACACCCATGTACGCATCTTCTTCTTTGAAGTCTCCTTTGACAATGAACCTAGGCTCAAGATGGATTGAGTGCTGTTTTAGAGCATGCTCATACCCTGCAAGTCGTTCCCGCGCTGTTGGAATACGATCAGGTCCAGTTATGATGCCGATTCGTCTATGCCCCAATTCAATCAGATGATTTACTGCTTGAAAGGCTCCGAGGGTATTGTCCACTTTAACTGTATCGACATTACCCTCACCGAAACTTCGATCCAATAGGACTAGGGGCAGGTTCCTCTCCTTCAATTGTAGCAGGTGTTGGGCGTTTGCAGCGGTGCTAGCTATGATCAGGCCATCGACTCTTTTTGCCATCAACACATCAATGTAGGTCCTCTCTTTCTCACTGTCTTCGTCGCTGTTACAGAGAATGACCGTAAAGCCTTTCTGATGCGCAGTGTCCTCAATCCCCCGTACAACTTCGGGGAAAAATGGGTTGGCGATATCGGAGATAATCAAACCAATGGTCTGGGTTGATCGTGTGACCATACTCCGGGCTAAGGCATTGGGATGGTAGCCAAGCTGGTCAGCCACCTCTTGAATCCGTCGACGTGTACTGTCCTTCACATATCCATACCCGCCGAGAGCACGGGAGACGGTTGCGGGAGACACCCCGGCAATTTTGGCGATATCCTTGATAGTTGTCATGGAAATGACCTCATTTTGATCTATATCAGGTGTTTCCGGATATGACTCACCTTTAGTTTAGGGTTTTACTGCCGTATCGTCAACCTGGCTAACATTATCGGTATTAGCTGCTCGGGTTGTTTAGTACGATGGATAACTCGATACGTAAGGGATATGGGTGGACGTCTCTTTGACCCTTGCCCGGTACGAACATATGTGCGATAATAGTTGACGGACAGGCAGAACATGGCTATGCGAAAGGCCTTGAAAAGGTGTCCTTGCCTTGGACTGTGGGCATGCAGTATGGTAAAATGTCTGGGTGATGGGCTTCTTTATAGATGCCTTTTGAATAGACCAATACTACACATAGTAGGAGGACGGCTGGCGAATACGATGGAATTTACGATGGTTTCTGATTTTATACCCCGGGGAGACCAGCCCCAGGCAATTGAAAAACTAAGTAGCAACATCTTAGCTAGTAAGAGGGCTCAGATTCTACTTGGAGCCACGGGTACAGGTAAGACCTATACTATTGCTCAGGTGATTGCCAGGGTGCAGAAGCCAACGTTAGTAATGGCTCACAACAAGACGTTGGCCGCTCAGCTATATGGCGAATTCAGGGAATTTTTTCCCCACAATGCAGTCCATTATTTTGTAAGCTACTACGATTACTATCAGCCGGAGGCTTACGTTCCTCAGAGCGATACCTATATCGAAAAAGATGCATCAATTAACGAGGAGATTGATCGGTTACGCCATGCGGCCACCAGTTCTCTTTTTGAACGAAGGGATGTCATTATTGTGGCCAGCGTATCTTGTATCTACGGGCTTGGTTCGCCGGAGGATTACGTTGGGTTGACCCTATCCTTAGAACACGGCCAATGCCGGGACCGAGAACAGATCCTACGTCGGCTGGTGGACATACAATATGATCGAAACGACATTGGGTTTCAGCGCGGTACCTTTCGGGTCCGGGGGGATGTAATAGAGATTATCCCGGTGTATAATGAGAACATTATCCGCATAGAGCTGTTTGGTGATGAGGTAGATCGTATCAACGAGGTTGATCCCATTACCGGAGAGGTTATTGGGGAAAGATCCAAGATTGCAATCTACCCAGCAAGTCACTTTGTCACGACCCAGGAGAAAATGAAAAAAGCAGTTGCCTCCATCGAGGCTGAACTTCAGGAGCAACTGAAGATTCTGCATGACCAAGGTAAACTGCTGGAAGCCCAAAGACTAAAGCAGCGTACCGAATATGATCTAGAGATGTTGGCGGAAGTTGGGTATTGTACAGGAATTGAGAATTACTCAAGGCATCTGGCCCAGCGACAATCCGGTGAAACCCCGACGACCTTGATGGACTATTTCCCTAAGGATTTCCTGTTGGTAGTTGATGAGTCCCATCAGACTATACCCCAGGTACGGGGGATGTATGCCGGGGATCGGTCCCGAAAGGAGACCCTAGTGAAATTCGGTTTTCGTCTACCCTCTGCCTTGGATAACCGGCCCCTGACCTTTTCGGAGTTTGAGTCCCACATTAACCAAGTCATATTTGTCTCAGCTACCCCCGGGCCCTATGAACTGGAGCAGACAGATTTAGTGGTCGAACAGATCATTCGCCCCACGGGATTGGTGGATCCTGAGGTGGTAGTCAAACCGGTGGAAGGTCAGATTGATGATCTCCTTGAGGAGCTAAACATTGTGATTGCCAGGGGCGAAAGAGCGTTGGTGACAACGCTCACGATTAAGATGGCAGAGGCTCTGACCGAGTATCTGTATGAGATGGGGATTCGGGTCCGCTATCTGCATTCTGAAATTGATGCCTTAACTAGGACCGAGATCATCAGGGACCTCAGACTAGGCGAGTTTGACGTCTTAGTGGGGATTAATCTGTTGCGGGAGGGGTTGGATCTGCCCGAAGTCTCTTTAGTTGCTATCCTGGACGCGGATAAGGAGGGCTTTCTCCGCTCGGATACGGCTCTGATTCAAACCATCGGACGGGCCGCCCGTAATGTCTATGGACGGGTGGTTATGTATGCGGATCGGATCACCAATTCTATGGAACGGGCGATCTCTGAGACAAACCGCCGAAGAGCCATTCAACAGCAGTACAACGAAGAACACAATATAACACCCCAAACGGTGAAAAAAGCGGTACGGGAGCGGGTTGGCAGTGAGGTTCCTGCCGAGGAGAAACAGTCGAAGCCAGAAGTCTCAGATCCTAAGATCTTGGCTAAAGACATTAAAGAGTTAGAAAAGCAGATGTTCCAAGCGGCACAGCAGCTAGAGTTTGAACGGGCCGCGATCCTTCGGGATCAGATCAAGGAACTACGGAGCGGATTATTAAGGATGTCAAGTGGTGGGGAAGGTGATTCCCGTGGGTGATAGACTCATTATTAGAGGAGCACGTCAGCACAATCTAAAGAACGTTAACTTGGAGCTACCGCGGAATCAGTTGATTGTTTTTACTGGTTTATCCGGCTCAGGTAAATCCAGTTTAGCTTTTGATACGATTTACGCCGAAGGACAGCGCCGGTATGTGGAGTCCTTATCCGCCTATGCCCGCCAATTCTTAGGGCAGATGGACAAACCCGATGTGGATCTGATCGAAGGACTTTCCCCGGCCATATCCATTGATCAAAAGACCACAAGTCATAATCCCCGTTCTACTGTAGGGACTGTTACAGAGATCTACGACTATCTACGATTGCTCTATGCTCGAATAGGCTCCCCCCATTGTCACCAATGTGGACGGCCTATCGAAAGCCAAACGGTTGATCAGATTGTGGATCAGATCATGCTTTTGCCGGGGGGAACCAGGATTCAGGTTCTCGCTCCGATCATCCGGGGACGTAAGGGTGAGCACAAGAGCATCTTCGAGCAAGTCCGCAAAGATGGTTATGTGCGGGTTCGGGTGGATGGAGAGATAAAGGACGTAAATGAGGATATAGAATTAGATAAGTATAAGATCCATGATATCGAAGTGGTTGTTGATCGGATTATTATCAAGGATGGGATTGAGAGTCGCTTAGCGGATTCCCTAGATACAGCGCTACGTGCGGGCAATGGAGTGGTGTTGATCGATGTTATCGGTCAAGAATCCTTACTCTTTTCTGAGAAACTAGCTTGTATTCAGTGCGGGATCAGCGTGGAAGAATTATCTCCCCGTATGTTTTCGTTTAACGGTCCCTATGGTGCTTGCCCGGTCTGCGACGGGCTAGGCACTAGGATGGAGATTGATCCCGACTTAGTGTTAGATAAGGAACGCTCGATAAACGAGGGTGGGATCATCCCCTGGGCCAACCGCAATAGTAAGTGGCTAGATGCCATTGTCGCATCGTTATGCAGTGAATACGATATTGATCGAGATCTTCCCCTAGGGCAGCTAGAACCAAAGAAGCTAGATGTGCTGCTTTTCGGGACCAGGGGTAGGGAGGTCTCCTTTTCGTATACCAATATGAGAAACCAGACGAGGACCCATCAGGTTGCCTTTCGGGGTGTAGTGGGTCACCTAGAGGAGTACTTGCGGGAAAACGGGACCGATGCTATCCCTGAATACGTTAGTCCTTACATGCAGCAGCGGCCATGCAATACTTGCAAGGGAAAACGCCTTAAGCCGGAAAGTCTGGCGGTGACCGTAGGCGGCGAAAGCATCGCCACTGTTGTAGATTATTCCATCACCCAGGCGGTTCAGTTTTTTAGGGAGTTGTCGCTAACGGAGCGGCAGCAGCAGATTGCCCGGCAGATCCTAAAGGAGATCCAGGCCAGACTCAATTTTCTTGTGGATGTAGGCCTTGGGTATTTGACCCTTTCTAGGAGCGCTGGTAGTCTTTCTGGGGGGGAGGCCCAAAGGATCAGGTTGGCCACGCAGATCGGGTCCGGTCTGGTTGGAGTTTTGTACATTCTTGATGAACCCTCCATTGGTCTGCATCAGCGGGATAACCAAAGGTTGATTTCTACTTTGAAAGGACTACGAGAACTGGGGAATACAGTGATCGTTGTGGAACATGATGAGGATACAATCCGCTCTGCAGACTGGATTGTGGATATTGGTCCCGGTGCTGGTAGCCGCGGTGGTGAGATTGTGGCTGAAGGCACTTTAGAGGATATTATGGCATGTCCTCGTTCTATTACTGGACAGTTTCTCTCAAACGCGCAGTCTATCGAAGTGCCGCCAACTCGTCGCAAAGGTTCAGGGAAATTCCTTAAGATTAAAGGGGCCAGGCAGCACAACCTAAAAGACATTGACGTGACCATACCCCTAGGGGTATTCGTGTGTGTAACCGGTGTTTCCGGCTCGGGTAAGAGCACCTTAATCAACGATATTCTGTACCAGCAGCTAAGGCGGGATCTCAATAGAGCTGCCTGTCGTGGTGGGGAGCACGATAGCATAGAGGGCAAGGAGTATCTGGAGAAGGTAATTAACATCGATCAGACACCCATCGGGCGGACTCCCCGGTCTAACCCGGTGACCTATACCGGAGTCTTTGGTGATATCAGGGAGCTTTTTGCTAAGACAGCAGAGGCGCGAATGAGGGGGTACCAGAAGGGGCGCTTCAGTTTTAACTTGAGCGGGGGTAGGTGTGAAGCCTGTCGGGGTGATGGGATTATCAAGATTGAAATGCACTTCCTGCCCGATGTATACGTTCCCTGTGAGGTTTGTAAAGGCAAAAGATACAACCGGGAGACTTTAGAGATCACCTATAAGGGTAAGAACATTGCCGATGTGCTAGATATGTCTGTGGCCGATGCTCTAGACTTCTTCAGCAATATCCCACAGATTCAAAGGAAACTGGCTACACTAAACGATGTAGGCTTAGGCTACATTTCCCTCGGTCAACCGGCCACCACCCTCTCCGGTGGGGAGGCCCAAAGAGTAAAACTAGCCACCGAGCTGCAGCGTCGCAGCCAAGGAAGGACCCTTTATGTCTTGGATGAACCCACAACAGGTTTGCATGCGGCGGACATCAAGAAATTACTTCTGGTTCTCCACCGTCTCGTCGAGGGGGGTAACACCGTAATTGTGATCGAACACAATCTCGATGTAATAAAGACCGCTGACTACATCATTGATCTAGGTCCTGAAGGTGGTGACGGGGGAGGGCGGGTTGTTGCCCAGGGGACCCCCGAAGAGGTTGCCTTTCATCGGGATTCCTATACCGGACAATTCCTTTACCCCGTCTTATTTTCGGAGAACTGCCTGGTAGGACAGGCAAAAAGAGGATAAGGGACCATGGTAAGTGAGAAGCTTAGACAGAAACTAGACCTGCTACCCCGCAAACCCGGCGTGTATATCATGAAAGATGATGCTGGAAATGTGATCTATGTGGGTAAGGCTACTTCGTTAAGGAGCCGGGTACGTTCCTATTTCCAAGAGGGGGAGAAATCTCCCAAGACGCAGGCCCTAGCCAACCGGGTTGCCGATATTGATTACATTATTACCGATTCCGAAGTGGAAGCTTTGATTTTAGAGTGTACTTTGATCAAGGAGCACACTCCCTTTTATAATATTCGCCTGAAGGATGATAAGGCCTACCCTTATGTACGGGTTACTGTTCAGGAGGATTACCCCCGGGTGCAGGTGGTCCGCCGGATCACGAAGGATAATGCCAGATATTTTGGCCCCTATACAGATGTAGGTGCACTTAAACAGAGTCTGAACTTTCTAGGTAAGGTTTTTCCAACACGGACTTGTAGTGGGGCCTTGGTAGAAAAAGAAAGGCCCTGTTTGAACTATCATATTGAAAGATGCACTGCTCCCTGCTGTGGGAAAATAAGCAAGGAAGAGTACCGAGATGTTGTTGAGCAGGTTTGTCTTTTCCTCCAGGGGAATTCCGACCAAATCATCAAAAAACTGACCAAGGAGATGGAGAAGGCTGCTGCCAAAATGGAATTTGAACGAGCCGCGGCCTTAAGAGATCAGATCGGGGCATTGGAGAAAACCGCGGAAAGGCAGAAGATTTCTAGTGGTACCCTAGAGGATTTGGATTTGATTGCATATGCCATGGAAGATGACCTGATTTGTGTTCAAGTGTTCCATGTGAGAGAAGGAAGGGTCATGGGTCGGGATCATTTTATGATGGAGACCCAAAGCTCTGTCAGTGGGCCCGAGATTTTAGAAGCCTTTATCCAGCAGCATTATACAAGGGCTTCCTTCATTCCTCCGAAAATTGCCCTATCGGAGGAGGTCGAGGATAAAGAGTTACTGATCCAGTGGCTAAGTCAAATACGGGGGAAAAAGGTAGTCCTTCATACGCCTAAGCGGGGCAGGCTAAAGAAGCTTATTGAATTGGTCTCTCGTAATGCCCACATGAAGCTACAAGAACGGTTACTAGCCCAAAGACGGGCTCAACAAGTGCAACAGGAGGGTCTTGAGGAACTTGCTTCCTTGGTAGGGTTAAGTTCAGGGCCCCGGCGGATTGAAGGCTATGATATCTCCAATCTCGGCGAGGACGATGCCGTGGGTGCCATGGTGGTGGCCATTGAAGGAATTCCGGATTCCAGTCAGTACCGGCGGTTTAAGGTGAAGTCCGTACAAGGTCAGGATGACTATGGGATGCTGCGGGAGGTTGTCGGTCGCCGGATTATGGCCTATGATCGAGAGGAACTAGCAGATTCCTTTGGCGACAAACCAGATCTGATTCTGGTTGACGGTGGTCTTGGCCAACTAGGCGCAGTCCGTAAAGTTCTGCAAGAGAAGGGTTGGCAGGATGTGGCGGTATTGAGTCTGGCGGAAAGAGAAGAGGAGATCTACTTGCTAAATCATCCCCAGCCCGTGGTATTATCCGAGGACTCACCGGCGAAGCGAATTCTGCAACGACTTAGAGATGAGGCCCATCGTTTTGCTCTGTCCTATCACCACAAGCTTCGAGCGGAGAGGGTTAGGGAATCGGCATTGGATGCCATTGAAGGTGTAGGCCCGAAACGCAAGCGGATTTTAATCGATCATTTCGGCTCCCTTGGAGCGATCAAGAAGGCAACCCTAGAAGAACTAGCAAGCGTTCCGGGTATTCCTCTGTCGGTGGCCCGCAATATCTACTTGGGGATTGGGCAGGGTGATCTGTAAGTTCATTGGAAAGAGGGATGTTATTGTCAAGGATCAAACTGGTGGCCGTAGATTGCGATGATACCTTACTAGATAAAGACCTTTCTATTTCCCAGGAGAACTACAGGGCGATTACTGAGGCTGCCGCGCGAGGGGTAATGGTTACCTTAGCCACCGGTCGCATGTTTCAATCCTGTCTACCTTACGCAGAGCACTTGGATCTGAAAGGGCCGCTAATTGTCTACAACGGGGCATTGGTCAAGGATCGCAGGGGAAATGTCTGGAGTTGCCAAACGATCCCTAAAGACATTGCCTTAGAAATTGCCCATTTGGCTATGCTGCATCGGCTATGTCTAAATGTGTATGTACAGGACCGTCTTTATGTGAGCTCACTGAATGAAATGGTTGACTACTATGTATCCGTCGCCAATGTTACCCCCCATGTAGTCGGAGACTTGGCTGCATTTATTCAGGACTCCGATGAGCCCACTAAGCTACTTTTTGTTGATGAAGAAGAGAGGATTGCCGCCCTTGCTGTCCTTATTCGCCAAGGCTTTTCTGAGGTATTGGAAATAACCAGCTCTAAAAGTCGCTTTCTGGAGTTAATGAGCAAGGGAGTCTCCAAGGGCGAGGCCCTCCTTCGGGTTTCCAAAGCTTTAGGGTTTAGTAAAGATGAAATCATGGCCATTGGTGATAGTCATAACGACTTGTCAATGCTTCAAGCAGCCGGTATTGGGGTGGCTGTGGGAAATGCCGTGTCTGAGCTTAAAGAGATTGCCGATTACGTTTCGTTGCCCCATGATTATGCAGGGGTTGCCTATGCCATAGATAAGTTTGTGCTAGAGTCGCCAGGGAACCCCCCGAATTCGTCCCGGGAATCAGTCCTATAGTGAGATACTTAGGACTCTGGTCCCAAGCGTGAACTCAAATCTGAAGAGAAGAGTCGTCACGAAAAATACTAGGGGTGCATGTGTGGCCATAGTCGGTCATTAACACGTTTTTTGTAGAGCTTTGTGATAAACCTGTTCTGTTTCAGTGGCCATCCGCTCGGCAGAAAATGTTTCCTTGGCAAAGGCCGTGCCCCATCGCCCCACCTTGGACATGTATTCAGGTTGACTGTAGAGCCCTAAGAGGTCTTCCGCGATAATCGCTGGATTGATCAGGTTTTGTCCCCAGGCCATGAAACTATCGGAGCGTAGTCTTTCAAGACTGTTGGGTTCGACTAGACCGCCATAGTACCGATCATTGGCGACTATGGCCAGCCTTCCTGATGCCATAGCTTCTCGGATTCCCCTTGAAGTCGAGAACACCACATCTACGTCACGAAGAAGTGGTGCTATATTGAACACTGCTCCATGCCATTCTACATGATCATAGACGCTAAGGAGGTGGATCGCTGTTGGTGTCAGCAACCCACCTATGACCCGGCATCGTATTTTGGACCTCCTACAGGCTCGAAAAAGTGTATCTAGTAGTAGCCATCGCTTCCCATCCAATCTGCCAAGCCAGGCTACTGTACGATTGAAGGGTAGGGGTGATGCAGGGAACTGCTCAAGCTCAATACCATTCTCAACCACCGTTGAGGGTACCTCAAGGTACTGCTGAACCCGAGGACTGACGGAGATGATCTCGGCTTTTCCTACTAGGTGCTCAACATATCCTTTGAAAAGACCGTGATAAGTCACCACTAAGGGAAGATCGTGCTGCTGTGACCAGAGGATACCTCTCTGGGGTGACTTGCCCCACGCGTGAACATGAATAAGATCCAAAGACCCCGCTTCTTCAGGGGAATCTACTAGGATCGCTCCACTTTCCGTCAGTAATTCCCGCCAGGGTCCAATGCAATGCTTCACGTGGACATACACTTGGTGTTTCCGCAACATCAGTTGTCTGCACAATGCCATAACATGGGTTTCTAATCCACCTAAGAACAGAAGCTCTACGACCATAAGAACCTTCATTAGGTTTCACCTCTTTGACTAGTACCTAAGAGCAGTCTTTCTACCAGATGGAGCCATCGATTCCTCCATCTTGAGACCGGATAGCCTTCGGCCAAGAGCCGTGCGTTTCGACCCATTTGTGTTCTTAACTCTTGGTTGCGCGTCAATTGATAGACGCGGTGCACAAGGTGGTCAATGCTCGGTTCTTCTAAGAGGAATCCATTCCACCCGTCTACCACCATTTCACCTAGACCACCGGTTAGACCAGCGATGACCGGTAATCCACAGGCCATGGCCTGCAAGCAATACAGTGATGGACCTGCACTACTTCGAGAGGGAAATAGGGCAAGGTCAGATGCATGATAGACTGCTGTCAATTGGGCTGTCGGTACCCAGTAAAAACGTGCGTTTGGCAGCACCCGTACCTGATGGGCTAGTTGAAGTGCCTCGCCAAACTCCCTTGTATGACCGACAATGTGAAATTCGATACTCGGTTCTAGGTTTTGGAAGATGCGACATAGGCTTAGAATCTCATTGACTCCTTCCTCCTGGGTGAAGTCTTGGGGGCATACCACGCGGAGGCAATCATTCCTGTCCTTGACCGCTGGGGTGAACTGCTCTAAATCCACACCTGGGGGGAGGTATTCCAGCCTTTGGGTATATCCTGGCCACAGAACCCTAATCACGTTTATTGTGTTGCGGTCACCGGCCACGAAGGCTAGTGATGCGGTAAGACCATAGAGTAGGCGATCCTTTATATGTTTTTGCTCCATTAAGCTTAAGCGATTGAAGTATCCTCCAGGGGAATCCCAGTAGATCCCGTGGGATACTACTACTGATTTTGGACATACCCGCGGAAAGGCCATATGCCATTGATAGTAAATACACAGATCATAAT
This sequence comes from Limnochordia bacterium, assembly GCA_023230925.1. Classification (NCBI taxonomy): domain Bacteria; kingdom Bacillati; phylum Bacillota; class Limnochordia; species Limnochordia bacterium. The sequence continues at coordinate 10,298 of JALNWK010000007.1, read as the reverse complement.
CTAGGCCCAGACTGATAAAGCTGGTACTAGCCCCCGGGAACATTCCGTAGCGATCGCATTCCGCAGCGATCCCCGTGATCTGAAAACCGCGGAAGGTCCGTTTCGGCTTTGTCGATATCTGGAAGACATCCACAGTACACCCAAGGGCGTCCCTAAGGTATTCTATTAAATGCAGAAGCTGTAGGTTTTCCGCCACAGCCAGAAAGTCATTCTGGCTCGGATGCAGTAGATAATCCGTAAGAACCGCGATTCGAATATTAGTAGGCTTCATGTGGTTTACCTCCCCAGATTCTCTTCAAAGCTTGCGTCCAATTGGTTTTCCAACGGAACAGTGAGAAGGACTCTGCTGTTCGGCGGGCAGATGTGCCGAGGAGCTGTCTTTGCTCAGGATGAAGAATCAATTCCTCAATGGCTGCTTCCAGAGCATCGGGAGTCATGGGGCAAAGGATGCCATCTTGTCCGTGAGTAACCAAATCAGTAAGCCCGCCTACCCAAGAACAGATAACAGCTTTGCCACAAGCCATGGCCTCCAAACAGGATAAGGATGTGCCCTCGGCTGCCTGAGTGGGGATGAGGACAATATCGGCTTGTTGGTAGACCCGTGGCATTTCATCAAAGGGTACCCAGTAGTACTTGCATCGGGGATTAGCATTGGCCCATTGCCTCATTGCCTCCCCTGTGGAATCATCGTGGCCGCGCCCCACAAAGTGGAATTCAACAAAGTCATGACGACGTATTATTCGCTCTGCAACCACCTTCACATCATCGATTCCGCGAATCCAGGTAAGCCGTCGCGGATAAAGAATAGTAACCTTAGATTCATCTTTCCTTACCGGATGAAATTGCTCTGTATCAACGAAATTGGGGACATAAATCTGCTTGTTTTCGTACCCAGGCCATGTGGCACGGATCCAATTAAGGGTATTGGTATCCACAGATACCAATAGGTCCGGCGCCGTGAATGCGTAACGTAACCTACGCAGCCATTCCTCCTTCTGAAGAAGAGACATCATCGATAGAGGGTGCCCCGGATAGTCCCAGAACACGCCATGGGAGATCACGATGGAATGGCGCTTGACGCGGGGAAAAGCCAGTTGGGGCGCATAGTAGATAGCTTTACTATAGTCCGTGGTCCTCTCAAAAAAGTTTAGGTTCAGCTCAATGATCCCATCGGGTCCGCCATCGCCACAAGGTAATGCCCGAATCTTCATTCCTGCAAAATCGTGATCGTATTCCCCCGCCTGCCAGACACAAGGTTTATAGCCCAACTCCTCCAGTAACTGATAAAGGTTGACAAGGTAGCGGTCGGCTCCGCTATAGGTCATTCGGTGGCTGTCTGGTATGAAAAGTCCCGCCAGGATAGCAACACTACGACTATTTTCCATGATCATATCCCCCTAGAAAGCCATACTCGGAGACTTCAAGGTTTCTCCATGTTTAACCGTTCCCACGCCCACGCCACCAAAGCAAGAAGATCAATGGAGGACGGTGATTCCGTATTACATACCAGAGCATTAGCTGAATTGCGGGGCCACCACCAGTTACTCTTGGGTAAGGTTACCCAGATCTGTGGTTTATCCAGGGCACTTGCCAGACAGGAGTAGTCTGAATCACTGCCTAGGAAAAGAAGACTATTAGCAAGGACTGCTGCTGTCTGACTCTCAGTAAGACCTCGGGCATCAAGCAGATGCGGAACAAGTGGTGTAGTACTGCTCCCTATTTGGACCGCGGGTATTGAAAGGTAGGTAATAAGCTGGATCCATAGTTGAATCATCTTTGGGTCCAAAGATGTGGCGCTTCGGGAAGATGGATCAATGCAGAGGTATCTAGGTGGCAAAGGACAACCACTGGGCCGCTCTAGTTTCGCCCGAATCGGATAGGGCGTGTCGGGTAAAGCCGATGGTATGACGCACCAAGGACTGATGATCGAGAAAACAGCTTGCAGGGGTGTTTGAATGCTGGCACTGGCGGGGCTCCAAAAAGGGTGGACTATCAGGTACACATCCGGGGGAGCTAGTAATTCCTCCACATCATTTACTGTTTGATCCAGCTTGGGGTAAAGATGGAGTAATTGCTGAATTCCAGAAGAAGGACATTCCCAGATGAGCTCCATAAGGTCGCCAGACAGAAACGGTAGGATATTGGCGATCCAAAGGATATCCGAAAGCTGTGTTCCAGCGGTGATACAGAAAACGGTCTTTTTATCCATCATTCCACACCTCAGTCAAAGTATAGAGTTGGCCAGGGGAAGCCCCGGCCAACACGCACTTAGCAATCATTTGTGTCACAGCAAGTAATCCACTTGATTCCACATAGCGGATTACCCATTACTGCGCTTACCTTGGCTGCAATGGCTATCTCCTTGTCGGCGGCAGCCCTGATTACCGAGGCCACCGATTTCTCAATTCGCAGGGCCTTGTCAAGCACAAGGTTAGGACTGGCCGCGGCCTCGTCTTCGAAATCAAGGATACCGATCATGGAAGCTGCCATCTCTGCTTTTACGGCTTCCGCAGAGAGAATGCTGGCAAGATACGCTTGTTCCGATGCTACAATGGACAGGATTAGCGAAGTTGGGTCAACAACGACCATCTTAATAGGCCTCCTTCTTGGTAAATCGTAAGGATGGCAATAAAGCCCTGATCCTTCATTTCATGTTATGTCACCGGAATTTGGTCTGCCATGGGTTAATTTCCCCCAAAAGTGGTATTGTCCATCGTGGTGTCAACGCACACTCTTAGTGGATATGACATAAAATGAAGAACACTTTGGATTAAACGAGGCGAGAAATCATGGAAACAATTGAGCAAATTCGTCTGCGTCTTCTTGCTGCCTCTGCCGATGAACAAGAGCAAATTGCCCGGATATTGAAGATCATTGCTGACAAACTTGCCATTAGTGCTAATTGGTTGCCTAGTGAGCTGAAGTGTTTGTCGCCACGGGAAATCGTGGAGTTGGTAATACAGCTTGAGAAGACGGTAGCTGATGAGATAGTAGCCCTTGCCCGGAAAGAGGAAGCAATTGCTAAAAAGATCCGTGTCTCCAAGGATCTTCATCGTAAAGGTGAGTGTTCTCCCTGTTGGTGGCCCTGCAAAGAAGATGAATGGTCATGGCCGTTTTGTGGATAGTCCCAAAATAAGGAGCGAAGTCTATGGCTATTTATGGTCGCAGGTCGACGTGCCTGCCTGTGTACTCAACCTTAGTTGGAACAAGTTGTGTATGGAAACCAGCAGAAAAGGAGAAGACTGTAGTTTGCCGAGGAAACTTGGTTCACAATGGTGGATTTGAAGTGTGGAAAAGCCCCTACGAAGCACAAGGATGGTCCGGAAGCAATGTGCTATCTAGCTCCTGTGCCCATACTGGTATAGCATCGGTACAACTATCTCTAGCGGAAAGGAAGGAATGCAACTTATTTGAGTGCCTGCCATCTTCTATTTCCCAAGATGTACATGTTTGTCCTGGGACTATGCTTCTGTTAAAGTTCTACATTGCCCTTTTAGTAACGAAAGAGACTGTGGATACCAACTGTGGTAATCCACCCCTGCAAGCGACTCTCACATGGCTTGACGTCAATGGTTGCGAGGTTGGACCCGGAATATGTCTATCCATCCCGGCGCGTACTTTAGGCCCCGGTTGGTTCTATTACGATGGAAGGTCTTCCACTGTTCCTAGCGACGTCAAGACAGCCCGATTGGTATTTGCTAAGTCAAAGGGATTACCGATCCTGTTGGACGATGTTAGTTTGATCTTTTTGTAGCTTGTCTATCGGTCGGGTTCTAGTACCCTCATCGAAGGTTAACGTAATAAGTAGAAGTGGGCTACACTGTGTCTTTCGAGGGGGTGTAGCCATGAAATCCTCACAGGTATTGGTAAGAGACAATCGACATACTCCCGCGACGGAAGTCGTTAGATTCTTACCAAACCAGATTATCCAAGATTGCTCGGAAATATTATATCAGATTGCGGGATGAAGTCGACTCCCTCCCGGACTTTCCAAGTACTACTTATGCTCCTGGGGATATCAAGACAAGTTTGCCAAGTCACCTGTTGGACGATGTCATTCGCGTTTGGGGGCACTATCTTCACTGTCATGGATGAGGTGTATCACTTACACCAGGAACCCACGACGGTGTGATGCAAGCAAATGCGCCCTTAACCGCAGTTAGTAAAGAACTGGGTAATAGTGTAGTCACAGCACGGATGTGAAATACTTATGGCCAAGTGCCTACATGGGGATTGTCTGATCGGGTTCCTTGGAAAATGGTTTACTTGTAAGCCCCTCAAAGGTTTCGATCTCTGTTCCGATGGGATTTCTGACTACTGCCGGTACTGAATCCCATCCTAGGTGAATGCAAGCCTTGAGTCGTTGGTGTCCCGCAACGACTCTATACCGATTCCCGTCGGGCTCTCTGACTACAATAATTGGTTGTAGTAATCCCTTTTCCGAGATGCTTTGAGCCAACCTATCGATGGTTTTTAGTCCTTCGCTATCGTTTGGGTTGATCTCATCTGCGTTTACAATATCATCGATTGGAATATGCTCGACGTCATCCTTCTGGTAGGATGTCTGTGCGCTACTAACCATGCCCCGTTTGAAGGAATAGACATAGGGTATGGCAAAGTCCACGTTTCGATTATGCTGGAATGCCTTAAAGATTTTCTCAATAATCTGATGGGATATCCGCGGGCGGTCTGTCGCTAGGGTTATGTATCTAAGACGTAAATAGATACCATAGTCATAGATATCTGAACGAATATAAGGCTCTTGACCCGTCTCCTTGATAATGTCTACTGTCACCGAACGTGCGGCGTTCAGCAGGATTTGTTCGGCTGTATCCCAGTCGGAGTCGTAGGTAATCCGGATTACTACTTCATCCAGGATATACGCTGCTTCACGTTTGACGGTGTAGTTGATCACCACACTCGTAAATAACATGGCGTTAGGGATCAAGACGTTTCTGCCAACGGCTTCCTCACTGCCGATTGCTCCACCTACTTGGTCCAAAACCGTATACATGGGGCCTATTTGCTTTACATCACCGGTAAGTCCTAGTGTTGGGAATTGGACCCGATCCCCGATGCGAAAAGGACGTTTTACTGTCACCAAGATCCACGCCGCCAGTCCACTCACCGGAGCCTGTAAGGACCATCCTAAGAGCATCCCTCCAAAAAGAGAGAAGAAGCTGGCAAACATACTTAGTTTACCTTGAATATACACGACGCTTCCAATTAAGGCAATGATGGTAAGCACACGATACAACCCGGCCAACATGATGACCTCGCCAGGAGAGCCACTGCGCCACTTTACTGAAGCTGAAGTGGCGATCAATGATGCGAAATAAAAAGCAATGATACCAAAGACGATGGACAAAAAGGCTGCCAGGGTATATGCCTCATTCAGAGCATACAAACCAACACCGATGGACTCCAGGTAGGCAAAGAGAATACAAAATCCCAGGCTTACAATGAGGTTGAAGCTATATTTTTTTGTCTTCATTATTAGCACCTTCCCACGTAACGAGGTTTTTTATGGACCCGAACATGGAAAAGCAAGTTCGTGATCTATTAGTTCTTTTTATAGGGGTCTGTTTCCTCCATCTACATGGGTCATTTCAAAAACAAAGTCCCAGCAAACATTGGTAAACGGATCCCGTGTCCTTAAAAAATGAGGGACTGATTTTTCTAGAATGATTGTGGCCTGTTAAAATATGGGGTAATAAGGAAGGAGTTTACCCGTAGAGAAGCGAAGTATATTTTAACATCCAGGAATGGAAACAGAACTTATGATTGCCATGCTTTATGCAGGGAGGGATTTCGAGTACTCATTGCTCATAGTTCAATGAGTATTGATAGTCTGATTTTGGTTAGAGGGAGGAACAGCATGCAAAAACGGTTAAGTCTACTATGTGGCATCCTGATATTGCTACTTAGCTGTCAGGTAATACAAGCCGTCGAACCAAACGGCTCAATGGAAGCCCTTGGCGTTTTTGATAACGGTGAGTTCAATGTCAACATGAAGTTGAAACTGAATATGAACCTGGTCAAGGGCGACGAACAGCAGGTTAGTCTGCAGTTAAAACTAGTTCCCGATGCAGAGGGAGATCTAGATGATTTCTTTCCTGTTACGCCAGGCACGGCAGTATACCCACGAATTACCGCTTTGATGACCACTCAGGGTCAATTCCTAAACGCCGGACCGGTTTTAACAACCCGTATTGGGCGGTTCTCGGCAAACTATTCTGACTATGTCGGTGCCTTCTCCAACTTCGATGGTATTGAGGTTTTGGGGGGCAGAATTGGTGATGTTCGCCTAAGTGGTTTATATGGGTTTGATGGAGATGTGCGCCCCTTAGCTTTGCGTTTTATGGGCGATGTTGATCGGGTACAGCTAACTGGTTCCTATGTGAGGCTTAAGGAAGAACGTTCTGCCTTCTTCTTTAAGGCAAGTAGTCAACTTAATGAACGGGTTAACGTTGGAGCAGAGTTTGCAAACGATAAGGACACCGGTAGTGCCTACCAGGTGTATAGCAAATTCAAGGTGACCAATGGTGTTTTCCTGAAAGCGGGGATATGGAATTATGGAGATTTTGACACTCCATATGTGAGTGCTAACTTGAAGACTCTTTATGCTGGTAAGGAAGACGGCCGGGAAGTCGGTGTGGAAGTTGCTTTAGCCGGGGTAACCTTCGACGGAAGGTATCTGACCTATGCCCAGGAAGGGACTACAAGGCAGCTGATGGATCTAGAAGCTAAGAAGGAAGTCCTTGGTGTTACTGCTGGTATTAAGTCCCAATATGACATCAAGGGTCGACGCTTTAACGCAAATGAGCTGACGATTAGCAAAGTGTTCAGCATACCCGGTTTCTTCGAGAATATTGGGTTTACAACGAAGTATGACTTTGAAGCTGGAAAGGTAAGTTTGATTAAAGCCGAGTATACCGCTCCAAACGGTATCAAGTGGACAGCGACGTCTACACCGGATAATCCAAAGCGTTTGACAGCTTCGTACAGAATTGAGTTTTAGTGAGTGGTAAATTTTGATAGAATCTGGCCCATACATTTTCTCGATGAGAGGCAGGATATTGATCCATTCTTGTTGAATAGTGTATGTATGTGTACTGGGTCTATATATGATTCTAGATTCCGCCGGTTCACATTCCGGTGTTTATGAAAATAGATTGGGAGGCGAAAACCACAATGGCACGTGTTTTATTGGATAACGTGACAAAAAGATTCGGCAATGTCATTGCTGTTAACGAAGCGAACCTTGATATATTGGACAAGGAATTTGTCGTCCTAGTTGGCCCTTCTGGTTGTGGAAAGTCCACTACCCTACGAATGGTTGCCGGCCTTGAGGAGATTACCGATGGTAAGATCTACATCGGAGATGTTGTAGTAAACGACATTCCGCCTAAAGACAGAGACATTGCGATGGTGTTCCAGAACTATGCGTTGTACCCGCACATGGATGTCTATAACAATATGGCCTTTGGTCTCAAATTGCGTCGTTTTCCGCGGGCAGAGATTGATCAGCGGGTGAAGGAAGCAGCTCGAATGTTAGGAATCGAGAACCTCTTAGACCGGAAGCCAAAGGCTCTTTCCGGTGGACAGAGACAGCGAGTTGCCGTAGGACGAGCGATTGTGCGGGAACCAAAGGTGTTCTTGATGGACGAACCTCTTTCCAACCTGGACGCCAAATTGCGTGTGCAGATGAGGGCTGAGCTCAGTAAGCTGCATAACAGACTACAAACAACTATGATTTACGTAACACACGACCAGACAGAAGCCATGACCATGGGCGACCGCATCGTGGTTATGAAAGATGGCGTAATTCAGCAGGTTGGTGCCCCGTTGGATATCTATGATAATCCAGTTAACGTATTTGTTGGTGGATTTATCGGTAGTCCTGCGATGAACTTTTTGAACGTAGTATTGAAGGGCGAAGGCGAGGATGTATGGGTTGATGGATTCTCCTTTAAACTGAAGATTCCTCGTGAAAAACTTGCCCAGTACAAGCATTTGCACGAGTACGTAGATAAGGAAGTTATCTTCGGTATTCGTCCTGAGGACATTGAAGATGCCGAGATGCTCAAAGAGCGTCCCGAGGATTGTCTAGTTGAGGCGTTTGTTGACGTGACGGAGCCCATGGGTGCAGAGATCTATGCGTACTTCTCCGTGGATGAGCATATGTTTGTTGCACGGTTGGATGCTACTAGCAAGGTGGAGGATGGTTACGAGCATCAGATCGTGTTTAACATGAACAAGGTTCACTTCTTTGATCGTGACACCGAGGAAAGAATCGATTAATTAGTGCTTATCATGATTGCAATGGCTGTCCTTAGTTGAGGGCAGCCATTTTTTTCAAAAAGGAACTATAAGGCAGAGGAGTTTAGGAAAAATGGGCAAGAAATATGCTGTGGGTGTAGATCTCGGAGGCACGAAGATCGCAACGGGAATTGTGGATCAAGACGGCAAACTGTTGGACCAAGTAGTCTGCGATACCGATGCCAAGGAAGGTAGCGATGCTGTTTTAGAGAGAATGGCACAAAGTGTTAAGATACTGCTAGAAAGGCAGAATGCAAAACCGGAGGATGTGCTTGGTATCGGAGTTTGCAGTCCCGGTCCTTTGGAGCGGGAAACCGGGCTTGTCCTGTTTGCTCCTAACCTCGGGTGGAAGAATGTCTATCTTGGCCCCATACTGCAGGAGAAGACTGGGATCACCACCTACGTGGAGAACGATGCTAATGCTGCGGCCTTGGCTGAAAAATGGTTTGGTGCTGGCCGGGGTGTAGAAAATATGGTCTACATTACAGTAAGCACCGGAGTTGGCAGTGGTATTATCATCAACGATCGACTATATGCAGGTACCCATGGAACCGCAGGGGAAGTTGGCCATATTGTGATTGAAGGTGATGGTCCCCTGTGTGGATGCGGACAGCGAGGTTGTCTTGAATCCTTAGCCTCGGGAACCGCGATTGCCCGGATGGCCAAGGAGGCCCTGCAGGCTGGAGCTGAGTCGGTGATCCGGGATCTGGTAGAAGGGGACTTGGATGCCATTTCTGCCAAGGTTGTGGGCGAAGCGGCAAAACAAGGGGATAAGGTGGCCCAGGAGGTTTTGGACAAGGCGTTTTACTATCTTTCACTAGGTGTAGTCAACGTTCTCAACCTGTTTGACCCCGAGGTTGTGGTGATTGGCGGAGGCGTAAGCAAATTAGGCGATATGTTGTTTACACCTGTTATTGAACAGGTACGCAAAAAGGCAGTTGCTGGACCACGGGAAAAGACGCGGATAGTGCCAGCAGCGTTAGGTGTTGATGCTGGTATGCTCGGTGCCTGTTCTTTAGTGTTAGACGTTACCAAGACACAAAGCTTCTAGTTCCAGGAGAACGATTGCCTTGTGTAACTGGATTTGGGCTGCTCTGTGCCGATTTGCCTGATGCAGCTGTTCGGCTCTAGCGATATGTCTTGTGGCCGTTGATGAGAAGTCGGCAGCCTGGCTTAAGAGGGCATTCTTTTGCGCAGATAGCTGGGCTGCTTCTTGCACGTCCCCTAGTTCAGTGTTGATGCGAATGAGGCAATCGAGGATTTCAACTCCTAACAGGGGGTTTGACGTGCTGCAGTAAGCAAAGAAGGTTTCTCTTGCTTCTTCTAGGAATCTTGCAGCCTTGAGGAGTAGGTTTTGTTCGTAACGAAGCTGACCTAGCGCAAGTAGGTTTTGGCAGATTAGGATCTTTTGGTCCAGTTTCTTTGCTTGTGCTAAAGCCTGGTCTAGAAGAGAAAAGGCCTCGGTCTGTCGGTCTTGCATTAAGGCGATGTATCCACGGATATAATATACTTGACCTACTAAGGGATGTTCCTCTATGTCTTGAGCACGGATGATGTCCCAGGCTTGTTCGATCCATCTTTGAGCTTGATCGGGCTTGTGCATAAGTATGTAAGCGCAGGCCAAGTGGTACGCTGTTTCAGCTTGCAGTAGCGGATCGTCGCTTGCGACAAGGTCAGTTACTGACATTTGCAGTTTAGAGGCCAGAAGCTTTAGATTAACAAGGGAAGCATTAGTTTGATTACGTTCTAATTGGCTAATGAAACTTTTGGTAAGATTGGAGCCTGCCAGTTCTTCTTGGGTAAGATTTAATTGACATCGGCGGTGACGGATTGTTTGGCCTAACGACATAATAGGGGGTCCTCCTCATGATTATTGCCGGAAAGGATTAGGGGTCAATACTGGGGGGGACTAAGCGAAAACATATGTTCGTTACATAAACATTGTAGCATATACCATGTTTTGGTGCAACCCCGGG
>JALNWK010000006.1 GCA_023230925.1 Limnochordia bacterium | reverse complement strand
CTGATCATATTTTTCTGCTATGCGAAAATGCCGTATTCATGGGATCGTCTTGGGGTAAACACATTTTTGCCCCAAGAGCAAATCCCGTTACAATGCCTACTTCCAAACATCGCAAATAGCTCGCCTATTCTGAGCGTCTAGTGACCAAAAGCTCCCCTTGCAGCTTAGCGATGAACTCAGTTAAAGACATGGTCCCTAGATCTCCTTGCCGTCGATGCCTCACCGAGACACAATTTCCGGTATGCTCCTTCTCGCCAAGGATGAGCATATAAGGTACCTGGTTTACCTGGGCATTGCGAATCTTGTAGCCAACTTTTTCGTCTCGCTCATCCACTTCAACATCAAAACCACACCGGGTTAACTCAGTAGCAATATTATTGGCATAGGCTAAGAAGTCTTGCCCAACGGGAATCACCTGTACTTGCACTGGGGCAAGCCACAGGGGGAACGCTCCGGCGAAGTGTTCAATCAGTATACCTATAAACCGCTCTAGGCTGCCGAAAACCACACGGTGTACCATAACCGGCCGATGCTTCTGACCGTCCTCACCAATATATGATAGATCAAATCGCTCCGGCATCAAGAAGTCTAGTTGTACGGTGCCACACTGCCAGGTACGGCCAAGACAATCCTCCAGATGGAAATCAATCTTTGGACCATAGAAGGCTCCATCACCTTCATTGATGACATAGGACATATTCTTCGCATTCAAGGCCGCCTGTAATGCCGCTGTGGCCCTTTCCCAAATCTCATCAGAGCCCATGGAATTCTCAGGACGGGTACTTAGTTCAACGTGGTAGTTAAACCCAAACACGTCCCTGTAGACGTAATCAACTAGCTCCATAACCTGGGTAATCTCCGATTCAATCTGTTCGGGGGTCATAAAAATATGAGCATCGTCCTGGGTGAAATTACGAACACGCATCAACCCATGGAGTACTCCTGACATTTCATGGCGATGAACCAAGCCAAGTTCCGCATAACGCAGGGGCAGTTCCTTGTATGAATGCATCTTCCGCCGATATACCAACAAGGAACCAGGACAGTTCATCGGTTTAATCGCGTATTTCTTCTCATCGATCACGGTAAAGTACATATTCTCCCGGTAATGATCGTAATGACCCGACTGACGCCATAGCTCTTCACTGAGGATAATCGGAGTCTGGATTTCCTGGTAGCCCCTTAGCTTGTGCTCCCGACGCCAGAAATCCTCTAGTTTCCTGCGAATCGCCATACCCCGGGGATGGAACAGGGGAAAACCCGGCCCTTCATCGCAGATACTAAATAGGTCCAGTTGCTTGCCTAATTTGCGATGGTCCCGTTTGGCTGCCTCCTCCAAACGATGGAGGTGCTCAGTAAGGTGCTTCTTTCGGAAAAACGCGGTCCCATAAATCCGCTGCAGCATGGGTCGATCAGAATCGCCCCGCCAGTAGGCACCGGCAGTGTTTAGCAGTTTGAAGGCAGGAAGCTTCCCTGTAGACAGAAGGTGCGGGCCACGACACAAATCCACAAATTCGCCCTGTTTGTAGAGGCTGATCACATCGCTATCCAGATCTTCAAGGAGCTCCACTTTGTACTCCTGATCATTTGCTTTGAAGAACTCTATGGCCTCATCAAGGGACATCTCCCTCCGCTCGATTGCTAGATCCGCGGCAATAATCCGTTCCATTTCCGCCTCTATTTCCACCAGCTCATTGGAACCCAATGACTCTTCCAGGTCAAAGTCATAGTAGAATCCATCGCTGATCGCAGGGCCAATCGCCAGTTTCGCTCCTGGATAAAGCCTTAAGACTGCCTGGGCCATAATATGGGCCGCAGTATGTCTTAGGATCTCCAACGCCTCGGCGTCATCGCTGGTAATAATACGGACCGTACTGTCTGCCTCCAGTGGATGATTCAGATCCACCAATACATCATCCACTACAGCCGCCACTGCCTTCCTCGCCAACCCAGGGGAGATGTCTACGGCAATCTCCAAAGGAAGAACTCCTTGGGGGTAATTCTTTTTGCTCTTGTCCGGTAACGTAATCTCTATCTGTGACAAATGAAACACTCCTTTCAAAACATCAAAAAACCCCTCGCCCGAAAGGGACGAGAGGTTAACCTCACGTGGTTCCACCCTAATTACTACATAACTTAGGTAGTCTCATTCCATGCGATAACGGTGCAACCGGCCCGGCTTACTATGAGTTCAGCCTGCAGTTCAGAGGGGGTCTTCGCCAAAGGAAGTGTTAGGGAGCTTTCAACCTACGGCTTCCCTTTTCTGTAAACCCTTTCCTTAGCTACTTTCCTCATCATCACTATTAAGTCTATGCCAAATATATTTGCTCCTTATTATATCCAATGGCATCGGTGGTGTCAACAGCCAAATCTGCTGAGCCATGCAATGTGCTTGATTCCCTAGTTTTGCAGCAACCCAATAAAGCCGTTCCAAATAAAGACTATCATACTATTGGTTGTGAGGACTACTCGTCAAGTTTTTTCGTTAGTTTGGCACCTTACTGGAGGCACACTTCTTGAAGCCCTTGCGGCATAATGCCTCCGGGGCACATTTCTTTCCCATATGTATGAGTAAGAAGTTGATGACTAGGTGTTCTAGGTCAGAGAGATACACGGATCCCTAGTGATGAGGTAGAGGTAAAGGAATGGATCGAGAGGCTTTATCTCCAAGTAGGAAATAAAGAGGGACTACCAGATTTTTATTTACTACAGTAGTGTAAAAACGGCCCCAGACGAAACCGTTCTTTATGAAAAGATTGGAAAAGGAGGTGAAGAACTCGAAAGACAGCAGGGTAAAACCACTAGGGGAAGCAAGAACCCTGCTATAATGTAGAAGTACAGCGGGGTAAGCTGATTTCCTATGAAAAGAATGATGAGGAAATTAACGAGGGTCTAAGTATTTGTGCCAACTAAATGTAGCGAAGCATACTCCAGAAGAGGCTATCAGACACTATCTCAGACGCGATGGGATTGAGAATCCTTATGAAAGTATGAAGAACCCTCTAAAGCTGTATCGGCTTCAAACACACACCGACACGTCCATGGACGGAAAATTATTCAGAAGATTTATCACACAGATCCTCTGGGCGGATATGATCTGCATTATGCAAAAACAAACAAAGAGGCCGGCCCCTACAGTGAAGGCCGTGTTAAATCGATGGAAAAGTATCCTATAGGATGGGAGATCAGCTTCTGGGTCCGCCAACAAAGACTCAAAGGGAAATTCTGTTGGCTTTTCGGAGTGATCCAGAAACATTCAGGATCAAAAACAAGGTGGCCCATAAACTTGAGGGAAATTCAGACTAAAAAGCAATCACAGAAGTACTTGGTGTTCATCTCAGCCATAAATATCCTAAACTAGGGGATCTTACAAAAATTCTAGAGGAACGAAAAAACCCTCAATATGTACAACTCATTGTAATACCAGAACCGACAAGTACTTGCTACACAAGCATCAGCGGCCTCTATTACTGTCGTTGCTGCAAAAGTCCCGTTCAACAACCAATCTACTATTCGCTAAGCAACATACTCCCCCACGCGTAGCTTTTGAGCCAGTGTTCCATACCCCCAAAGTATGACAAAGCCGACTTGCGGCTCCCCACCTCATTCATCTTCTCTAAAGTGATGTCACAGGTCATTTCCCGCTCGGGCAGCAAGGGGGAGCCTAGAACTACATTCAACGGTATGGTAGCCTCAATAATCCACCCCTCATTCCACGGTACCGTCACAACCTCCAAGAGTCGCGTTGTCTTGCGGGTGGAAAGATCCTCAATCACCGCCCCATCCCGCAAACTAGTGGCATAGGCAATACGACAACATACCTGTCCAGGCATAACCTTGTTTGAGCGACGTCCCCACGGGTCTAGGTAGATATTCAGCCGGGAATGCTTCGATATTTCCTCTTCCCAGATTCGGGCTGCCACGTAGAGATTCTTCTGATCCCACATAAACCACAACTGGGCACTACTAAACTGATTTGGAATAATGGCCTCGTTCGTCACCTTAGGTTCCCATACTCGAAAGCCCTGGAGCCAGCTAGGACTTGTACTACTCAAATACACAGGAGTAATATGTTGCCATTCCTTAAGCTCCCCATCAATGCTCGGTGCGCGCTTCGTATAGTAGGCCGGCAGAATTTGCGGCTGGAAATATTCCTGGGCAAAGGTCCCGTAGGTACACAAAACAAGTACGATCAAGCATCCAACCATAGAAAAGGACCACTTCAATACTGCTCACTCCTCCCATGAAGGCATAGCCATTAGCCGCTACTGGAGTAGGTACATCACTCCAGATTGTGCAAGTCCGATCAGTCCACCAAAGACCGCACCCCAAAACTCAATATACCTTAGCTCAGTACCCATGACAGAAATCGTCAATTTCTCCAACTCTCGGAGGTCGAATTGGACAATGGTCTCCTCAATAGTCCTGGATACGTTCACTTCCTCGTCAATGAACCGATTTACGTCGCCCATAACCTGAGGCAGCATGGACCGAAACTCCCTGTCCACCCCTTGGACAACCTCACCAACCAGATAGTTGCGTAGAGCCTGGGGCAGAAATTTGGGGAGTTTTTCCTCTAAGCGGCTCTGTACGTGGACAGCTAGAGTCTTGGACAGATGCTCCGCAGTGGAGCTATCGGTGAGAAGGCCAGTCAACTTATCCTGGGGCAGCAACTGTTGGGAAACAGTCTCCCCTACCACTTTGGCTAGTTCTTTTTGCCGACGGGGCAACAACCCCTGCAGTGATACGCTGCCAATGCGTATAGGCCGATAGGGGCGGAAAAGCATACAAATTGCTAACACGTTGGTAATCCAACCGATCACCGCACCAATCACAGGCATAATGACATAACCCCAATACACTCGGTCACCCCCGCACCTTGGCTTCATCATGTCCATATGATACCGCATCGGTGGAAAATGTACAACTTAGTCCTTTAGGCAGAGGGAACAGCCAGTGCAGTAACGTATTCTCTGGGAGAAAACTTCGCCGATGGTGCTAAAGATGGGATCTTCATCAGAATGAAGCACGATGGTGGAAGGGGACAGGGTTACTAATGCACTAAGCAACAGGTCCTCGGGGCTGGCACCATAATCGTTAGGTTCTAAGGACAAGCCGCATAGAAGACTGTTGTCTACTGGGCGCTGTTGGCTGTCCAACAGAACATAGCCACGGTTTTGTCGGACAATTTGCACTGTCTCAAGTCGGGGCTCCTGTACGTCAACGAAGAATCTAAGCAAACTGACAAATTCCTCATGTTCCTTCCGATCCTGGAAATTGCCCACGGCAATGTCAACACAATCCACTAGTTCTTCCCAGTAATCCGGAAGCCGAAATCTAACAAACCCATCCACATGTAGATAGACATGGTTGTTTAGGTAATCCAAAAGGGCAAAGATGATCCTCCTTTTGCGCCGGGGGTTTTGGGCAAGCAGTTGGGCTTCCGCGCAAATGCTTCCTTCCTCCACCCGGTCAAATCCCGTATAATGGCAGCGGAGGATGCGTCTGATATACTCTGCTTGAAGAATCTCCGTAATGATATCGGCAATGGTCTCCGCCAATTGGTACCGGCAGATTTCGGCCACACCGTTGGTTTTTAGGTAGCAACAGTAAAACACTGACTTTCCTAATTGCTGCTCACCGATATCTACACTGATCCCATCACCTTGTAGTACATCGCGAAATAGGTGTAGACGTTGTTGCACTCGAGAAATAGCTTTGCTTGTCCCTACCCTAGCAAGCTCCACAAGAATCGCTCCCTATTCTTGAAAGTACCGTATAGTATATGTGCGCGAACTAGGAGTTATGCGAGGATAGAGGATTCGGGGAACCAAGGTGAGACAGCAATTTGTGGGTAAAATAAAAAAAGTAGCTATTAAGCTACTGCATAAAAATGGTGGGGAAGCACGGGCTCGAACCGTGGACCTTCCGCACGTCAAGCGGATGCTCTCCCAGCTGAGCTACTCCCCCATTATTTGGAGGCGGCACCCAGATTCGAACTGGGGAATAAGGGTTTTGCAGACCCCTGCCTTACCACTTGGCTATGCCGCCATAGACAAAAATGGAGCGGAAGACGGGACTTGAACCCGCGGCCCCCACCTTGGCAAGGTGGTGTTCTACCACTGAACTACTTCCGCTCGCTGCGCTTTTCCCCTAGCGCAAGTAGATTATAGCATAGGACTTTTTCAAATGCAACCCCTCAAGCCACTGTTCTTGCTACTCTGGTTTGGTGTTTGCCTATTAGCTTTAGGCTAGCTGCTTCAGAGGCGCTTTCCCAGGCTCAGAAACCATGAAAGAGTTTTTTCTCAGCAAATGCCTATTTACCCTTTAAAAAGGATCTGATAGAATAGATAAACATATATACCTATCACCATGAAGCTGTCCTGCCAGCATTTATTATTGTTTTACGGAGGTACGAATCTATTATGGGAAGTAACAACAAGATTTACATTATTGATGTCACAAATAGGGACGGCGTGCAAACCTCTCGCCTTGGCTTGGCTAAATTGGAGAAAACCATGCTGAATTTGTATCTGAATGAAATGGGAATTTATCAGAGCGAATTCGGGTTTCCGGTCACGCGCCATGAGGTCAACTACCTGAATGCAAATCTACGTCTTGCGGAGATGGGCGTAATCAAGCCAATGCTATTGCAAGGATGGTTGCGCGCGATTAAAGAAGACGTGGATAAAGCCTTCGATCGAACGAAAGTAAGACATGTAAACTTGTCCATGTCCACGTCCGAGCAGATGTTGTTCGGTAAATTCCAAGGTAGGAAATCTCGCCAAGACGTTATCGATATGATGGTGGAAGCGGTGCATACAGCCAAACAACGAGGGGCCCTAACTATCGGAGTAAACGCTGAAGATGCTTCCCGAACCGATCTCGATTACCTCGTCGAATTTGCTCTAGCAGCTAAGGAAGCAGGTGCTTGTCGTCTTCGGTACTGCGACACCCTCGGCTACGATAATCCCTTCACCATCTACGAACGGGTATATTACATGGCATCAAAAACTAAGATGCCAATTGAGATGCATTGTCACAATGATCTTGGCATGGCCGTTGCCTGTTCCCTCGCCGGAGCAAAGGGTGCTCTAGATGCAGGAGTTGACTGCTACATCAACACCACTGTAAACGGTCTCGGGGAGCGGGCCGGAAACGCAGACCTAGTATCAACAATTTTAGCCATTACCAAATCCAAGGACTTCGGTGACCGGTATAAATTGGATGAAAGAATTAACCTGTGCTGTGCGTGGCGGATCGCCAAGTACGCCTCCTTGTGCTTTGGTGTACCAATCCCAATCAATCAAGTGGCGGTGGGAGCCAACGCCTTTGCCCATGAATCGGGAATCCATGTTGACGGGGCCCTAAAAGACCGCCGCAACTATGAGTTATTCGATTTCGAAGAACTCGGTCGAGGCGAACCTGAGATCATCGAGACCGGTCGACAGATCACCACTGGAGAGTATAGCGGCATCAAAGGCTTCCGAAACGTATACCAGCGTCTGGAGATCGAGTTTAAGGATGATAAGGAGGCAGAAATGATCTTAGATCTAGTCAGGTACGCTAACGTTCACACCCAAAAACCACTTACCGACGATGAGCTTAAGTTTATCGCCAATTACCCGGAAATCGCAAGGGAAATTATGACCGTGTTACCATAAAGAAAAGGCCGAGCAGTGCTCGGCCTTTTCTTCTCTTTTGGACCTTATTCATACTCAGGTAGCCAATCCCGGTGGGCTTCAAAGAGTTCATCACATAGACTTACAATATCATCAATACTCAGTTCCGAACTAGTATGGGGGTCAAGCATCGCCGCTTGATAGACATGCTCCTTCTTCCTGGTTAGAGCAGCCTCAATCGTTAACAGTTGCACATTAATGTTAGTCCGGTTCAACGCCGCACATTGGGGTGGTAAATCCCCTACGTAGCAAGGCGTGACTCCACTGGCATCAACTAGACAGGGTACCTCGACACAAGCTTCCTTAGGCAAATTTGTAATCAATCCCGTATTGGGCACATTACCACCAATTTTGTATGGTTTGTCTAGTTCAATGGCCTCCATAATGTACGAAGCATATTCCCCTGTACGTGTATGGGTAATCTGTTTATTATGCACCAAGTCCTGGCGCATGGTCTCCCATCTCTTAATCTGATTGACGCATCGCCGTGGATACTCATCTAGAGGAATATTAAACCGTTCGATTAACTCTGGGTATTTACTCTTGATGAAGTAGGGCATATACTCTGCGTTATGTTCACTGGATTCAGTAACATAATAACCAAAACGTTTCATAATTTCGTAGCGTACCATATCCCAGTGGGGCGTTGTTTTCTGGGCCGCCCTCTCTTTGATCTCGGGGTAGAGGTCTTGGCCATCCCTGGTAATCTCCAACAGCCAAGCCTGGTGGTTAATCCCGGCGATCTTCCACTGAATCCCTTCGGTGCTCATGCCAAGGGAGTTGAGTAATCCCGATGCACAGACTTGAACGCTATGACAAAGGCCCACTGTCTTCACCTTTGTCGCCCGCTGCACTGCTCCCGTTACCATACTCATTGGATTGGTATAGTTGAGGAACCAAGCGTCAGGGCACACCTCTTCCATATCCGCAGCAAAATCCAACATAACTGGAATCGTGCGCAGGGCACGGAAAATGCCACCGATTCCCAAGGTATCTCCAATGGTTTGTCGTAAACCATATTTCTTCGGAATCTCAAAGTCAATAACCGTACACGGTTCATATCCACCGACCTGAATTGCATTAACCGCATAATCCGCGCCGGCAAGAGCTTCTTTCCGATCCTTATAGGCAACAATCGTCGCCCGTTCACCGAAGTTCTTGTTCAGGTTGCTAAGCATACGATAAGAGTCATCCAGCCGTTGGGGATCGATATCATACAATGCTAACTCCGATTCGGCCAATGCAGGCGTGAGCATGCAATCACCTAAAACGTTCTTGGCAAATACTGTGCTTCCCGCCCCGAGAAATGTAATCTTCGGCAATACCTTCACTCCCTAGTAATCTTAAACTCAGCACGGTCATTATGCCTAAGCAACTTGGCAGCAACCGCTAGCTTTTCATGTATCAATGGCAGTATCATACCATATGCTACCTAGCGAAACAAGAGTTTCACCGGTCCCATTCTCTGGGCAAGCCGTCTTCCAAAAGGGAACGAAATATAAAGGACGTTTTACAAAAGGGAAACACGAGAGGATAGATAGGAAAGTACAAATAAATGGTGCCGAGACCCAGAATCGAACTGGGGACACGGGGATTTTCAGTCCCCTGCTCTACCGACTGAGCTATCTCGGCACAATGGCGGAGCCGACGGGATTCGAACCCGCGATCTCCGGCGTGACAGGCCGGCGTGTTAAACCAGGCTACACCACGGCTCCGCGACTTTTATATGGTGGGCGAAACAGGGCTCGAACCTGTGACCCCCTGCTTGTAAGGCAGGTGCTCTCCCAGCTGAGCTATTCGCCCAAAGCCTTCAACCTCAAGGCAAAGCCTAGTATACCCCAATAGCCTAGACCAGTCAAAACACAGCATTCGGCCATTGCTACACCTATGCTGGTTCTTGCTCGTGTTTTCTCCTTCTTTCTAGTCTATTCATACCTTCGCATGAAAGAGATCCAGAGGGGCATAATATAAGAGTTAGGAGGGAGACATTAGACTTGCGTAGTTTATGGAAGGGCGCCATTAGCTTCGGTCTGGTAAATATCCCAATTAGTATGTATGCAGCAACCGAAGATAAATCAATTAAGTTCAACTATCTACATCGTGAATGTAATACCCCCATCAAATACCAAAAAACTTGTCCCCGTTGCCAGCGGGAGGTCCCGGCTGAAGAGATCGTGCGGGGCTACGAGTACGAACCAGGCAAATACGTGATTCTAACCGAGGAGGAACTCGATGGTATCCCAGGAGAAACAACAAAAACTATAGACATCATCGACTTCGTGAACTTAGCAGAGATTGATCCGGTCTATTACAATAAGACCTACTACCTTGAACCCCATCCCGGAGGCCACAAGGCCTATGCCTTGCTACAAATTGCCATGACCGAGGCAAACCGGATCGCTATTGCCAAACTGGTCATCCGGTCTAAGCAGTCCCTCGCCGCCTTACGCGTCCAGGGAAAAACCCTCATTCTTGAGACTATGTTCTTTCCGGACGAAGTTCGGTCCCACGAGCAACTAGCCATTCCTAACGATGTCTCAGTCCACCCCAATGAAGTAAAGATGGCCATTAGCCTAATCAGCAGCTTATCCGCCAGTTTTGATCCGGGAAAATACACCGACGATTACCGCGAAGCCCTGTGGCGACTAATCAAGAACAAGGCAGAGGGCCAAGAGGTTTATGAAGCCCCCACCCTCGAAGAGCCGGAGAAAGTGGTTGACTTGCTCAAGGCCCTGGAGGAAAGTCTTAAGGTTGTACAAGAAGAACAGGCTGCGGTCAACACGAGAAGAACCCTATGAATATTGCGTTGCCTCTAGCCATCAAGCCTATGCTAGCCCAACCCGGTCAACCCTTTGACTCTCCGGATTACCTTTTTGAACCGAAGTGGGACGGCATTCGCTGTATTGCCTTTGTCGGCGAATCCACCAGACTGCAAAGTCGCAATTTGAGGGATATTACATCCTTGTTTCCAGAACTGGCAAACCTGCGTGAGAAGGTAAAGGGTTTTTTCCTGGTCTTGGACGGGGAGATCGTCACCATTCATAAGGGCAAGGTGCAATTCTCTGGTGTGCAAAAGCGCATCATCGCTCGAAACCCTGGATTGATCAAACAAATGAGTTCTAAACTTCCAGCCACCTATGTGGTCTTTGATATACTCTATCATAACGGCCGATCTTTGTTGGACCAACCGTTAATCCAACGTAAGTGTGTCCTTGCCGAATCACTACCGGAAAACCAGTATTTCGTAATATCACCATACATTCTCGAGACAGGAATACAGTTGCATCAGGCGTGCCAGTCCCAGTCCTTTGAAGGGACTATGGCCAAGCTACAAACCAGTCCCTACCTGCCTGGACAAAGAAGCAGATATTGGATCAAGTGCAGAGCCACCCACCAGGTCGACTGTGTCATTGTAGGATACACCAATCACGCTGAATCCGATTCCATTACTTCTTTGCTTTTAGCTGTATTTGCCTCACCACGCTTCCGCTACATTGGAAGTGTTGGTACCGGTTTTACGGAGCAGCAACGTATAGCCCTCTTTACTCTTTTGAGCAAACTCAAGACCCAAGGAACAGAAATCATAGTCCCTCAGGATCTAGATCGAACTACCAACTGGGTCAAACCCGTGCTGGTCTGCACCGTCGAGTACTTGGAGGTAACTCCCACTGGGAACCTTCGTCATCCGGTTTTTATACGAATGCGTACCGATAAAGAACCGGAAGAATGCCAGGAGAATCAGCTATGGGCACCAAGCAAGTAACGGTAATCGATAGCCGCCGGATTACCCTCACCAATATCGAGAAAAAGCTGTGGCCACAAGATGGCCTAACCAAGGCTCACCTGATCAAGTACTATACCGATGTTGCCCCATACATGCTCCCCCATTTGCAGGGAAGGCCCCTCACCCTAACCCGGTACCCCAATGGGATTAATAGCAAATTTTTTTACCAGAAGCAGTGTCCAGCCTACGCACCCGACTGGATTAGGACATATCAAGTGGCTTCTAACACGGGGGACATTGACTATATTTTGGCAGAAGAGCGAGCTTGCCTGACGTGGCTTGCCAATCAGGCTGTCATCGAAATCCATCCATGGCTCTCACAGATCGATAACCCACAATGCCCTAGCCAGGTTATTATTGACCTTGATCCTGCGGAGGGCTGCACCTTTTCAGATGTTGTTTTGGTGGCCTTCTTAGTCAAAGAACTACTGGATCAGCTGCAACTGGTAAGCCATGTGAAAACCTCCGGCGCCACGGGTTTACATATTTATGTAGGACTTGCCCTGCAGTATAGCTACAAGGTTACAAGTAGCTTTGTTGCTTACATCGGTCAACTACTGGTCAAGACCATCCCTGACAAGGTCACAACAGAACGTCTAGTGAAAAATAGGACGGGGCGGGTTTATGTGGATCACCTGCAAAATCTGCCGGGGAAGACCATTGTCGCACCATATAGCGTACGTCCTCGACCTATGGCACCGGTTTCTACACCAATTTTGTGGCGTGAACTTAACTCCATCGTTCCGAACCAGTTTACAGTCACTACTGTCTTGCCTCGTCTAATACGTACTGGCGACCTTTTCGCTCCTTTAGTAGAGGAACGACAGACAATAGATCATATTATCCCTCTATTTCGGCACTTACTGGCATAGTGAGTATAGTATAATTGGCTTGATGCCAAAAAGCGGGGTGGACAAAGATGATCTACATCGGCACGTCGGGGTACAGCTATCGAGACTGGGTGGGACCAGTCTACCCAAAGGGTACGAAAAACGATCAGATGTTGCCTTTCTATACACGTCTTTTCCCATTTACAGAGCTGAATTTCACCTACTACCGGTTACCTGAAGAAGACATGCTACGACGGATGTCATCCAATACTCCAGGGCACTTTCGATTCGCTGTAAAGGCACATAGTTCCATGACCCACTCCCGAGATTGCTCAACGGAAGACCTTACAGTTTTTACCGATGCACTCATGCCCCTCGCTACCGACGGTAAGCTGGCCGGTATTCTCCTGCAGTTCCCCTACAGTTTCCACCATACCCCCGAAAACCGATTATATCTTGCGCAACTCCGCAGAAGACTGGGTTCAGAGTGGCCATTGATGGTGGAGTTCCGTAATGTGCATTGGTTGGAACAGGACGTATTCGAATTCCTCAAGGAGCACGAACTGGGTTTTGTGTGTGTCGATCAACCCCGGATTAAGGGGTTGTTACCTGCCTTGGCTGTGGCCACAACCAGTATTGGGTATGTTCGATTCCATGGACGAAACAAAGAACACTGGTACAAGCACGAGCAATCCTACCAAAGATACGATTACCTATATACTGAACAGGAGCTTAGAGAGTGGGTACCAAAACTGGAGAGGCTCAAAGCCCATACCGATACGGTATATGTCAGTATGAATAATCATTATCAGGGAAAGGCAGTCCAAAATGCGAAAATGCTACAACAGCTCCTTCGACTAACATGAAGTCTGCTAGGACGTATTATCTAAGCCTATAATGGTCTGTGCAAAGTATGTCCGCCACTTTTCGTTCTACTGCTTTGTGACCAAAGACCCACTTGGAACCTAACTTCGGTAACAATTAACTCGTATGCGTTGAAGAACGTTGGTAATGCTAAGACCGAAAGGAGGTGACAAAATGGCATTAGGTCAGGAAACCAGCAGGAACCAACCTGTAGTTACCGGTGCATTGCAGGCTCTTGATCAGTTCAAGTACGAGGTTGCATCGGAGCTTGGGATTAACCCTGAGTATCAGTCGGGGTACTGGGGCAACATCTCTTCTCGAGAGTGTGGTGCCGTTGGTGGACATATGGTTCGTAGGATGATTGCTGCTGCCGAGCAATCCTTGATGAACCAAGCCGCAAGCGGACAGAAGCCTCGCTTTGGCCTCGAGCCAGACGCACAGGGTAGCAAAATATCCAGCGCACATAATCCAGCTGAAATGTAATTAAGTTGCTTTTTAAGGTATGCGACCACACCCGGTCGCATACCTTTTATCTAAATAAGCCAATGACTCGTTGAAGAAACCCTGGAACAAGGCCCACCGCATCTTGGGGACAAAGCTCATGACAGCAATAACAACGAATACACTGAGAATCTACTATGCGGGCTGTCTTTTCGAGCAATATGGTATCTGCCGGACAACAATGGACACATATACCGCAACCGACGCATTTTTCCTCAATAATGTACGGTCTTGATGTAAGTTGCTTGCGCAACAATGTCATTACTGGTTGCGGTATGCCCCGTAAGGTTGCCTGGGTATCTGCTTTTCTAAAATCATTGACCTGTACATCGTCTAGGTTTGCTCCAATAATCCTAATATTCTCCAATCTCCCCTGTCCAACCCCTCTACTGTCGGCCAAATAGATAGTAGGAATAGACATGGGATCGATCCCCACTACTGCACAGGCAACGGCATCAACTGCAACGGCGTCTGTACCCGCGATGAGCACCCCAAGGGGACGGGGATTTCCCTGCCGAGGTCCTTGACCCTCCATACCCACAATCCCATCGATAATCGATAGTCGAGGCTTGATGAGCAGGTACAAATCCACTAGCATTTCGGCAAAGTGATCCCGGTGGGATAAACGAAAGTGAAGCGTAGCCTTATCACTACCGGGAACGCAACCAAAGAGATTTTTTACCGCACCGGTAAAACCCATTAAACCATGGGTCTTCAGTTTGGCTACATTTATTATTTGATCCGATTCTACAACTGGCCTTGCCACAACCACCCGGCGTACCATTTTCCCATCATCAACGCTGACCTCTTCTCCAGGGCTGAGTCTCTGCAATTTGACCCCGGTCTCTTGGCATACCTGACTAATTCCTGCTGCTTCGGCAACCCGCTGTAAGTTACCAAAGCCGGGGCTATCTCCCAGGGATAGATCAAAGATATCTCTTTTGTGCAACTGCTCAACAAGCCCATGAATCACACTAAAATGGGTGCACACCGCGGAGGTGGGAGGTGCAGCACAAAGCAGATTGGGCTTAATCATAGTTTTAGTATCTAGGAGGCTAAAACCCTGCTCCTCCAAATGACCAAAAAGCTCCTCCATCGCTTTTGTGATTGTCTGTCGCTCATAGTCTTTAGCTTTAACCAAAATGACTGTGCTAATGGAATATCGCTCCCTCACAAGTGATCAATATCTAGCTATATGTACTACTCTGTAATTCCATCAATATCTAACTGAAGGGATCCCACCCGGGCTATTTCCACAATGAGCTTATTGGGCACACAAAGGATAACTTGCCCCGGTTTTGATATTCTCCCCATATGGCTGCAGATCTGGGCAGGACAAACCTCAAAGGGCAAAGGCTGCATCTGGACTCCTTCTGGGGTCACATCTAAGAAGGCTTTAGCCCCCTTTGGCAAATTAAGACCAATTGTGTAGGTCTGCTCCCTAGACCACGGCTGGCGATATACCTCTTCTCCATTGATCGTTACAATAATCTCCAGCTGCTTGTCATCCTGCCTGGAATTCAGCGCAGCAAAGGACATCAACACTGAACACAACACAATACCCATAATGGCAAAATCCCCCTTCTTAAGGAGTGACAAACAGCTACGCACTCTTCTCACCGCCCCTTTCTGACTGAAATACATCCTGCCAACCTGTAGCCTGTAGAACGTAATGGGTCACCAATCCGGTAAAGAAGCCCGTGGGTAAAGAAAAAACTAAAAAATATGGTAGATATACTAAAATACCTCGATGCCCTAGCATGATACAAGCTAAGATAACTTGAGCAATGTTATGGGCGAAGGCACCGGCAATGCTAAGCCCGATGACGCTAACGTGCTTCATTCCCCACCGACCGATGGCGCCCATAGCCAGCGCGGCGCATATCCCTCCACCGAGACTAAGAACAAAAGTAAAGCCAAAGGTTGTCCCTGTAAACAGGGAAATAATAAAGCACCGCAATAAGTTAATCATCAACGCTTCCTTAAGGCCAAAGCGAAGTACTATGATCAGTATGACTACATTGGCCAAACCCAGTTTAGCACCGGGAATAACGTGATTTATGGGCAATAGACCTTCAAGAAGCCACAGGGCCATGGCCAACCCAAGGAGTAGACCGAGCCTAACCATCTTGAAGAGATCCCGACTCATTGCGCCACCTCAATCTGCTTGGGCCAATGACTACTGTCGATCCCCGACGACAGGAGCACTCGGCCCTTTTGATCTACAATGATCGCCTCTGTGTTCTCTAGTCCTTCAACTAATGACATTCCTACATCTGGCCCTAAGACAAATACTGTGGTGGCCAACATATCTGCTAAGGTTACTGAATTCGAAAGGATAGTGACACTAATGCACTTATTTGCCGGCATTCCTGTGGCTGGGTCTAGAATATGGTGGTAATGCCGACCGTCTTCAATGAAGAAGCGTTGGTAATCCCCAGAAGTTGCCACTGCACAGTCCTTGATCTTTAGAGTGCCTAAGAAACCACCTAGGTCACGGGGATGCCTCACCGCAATCCGCCAATCATGTCCTTGGGGACGGCTTCCTAGGACATAGAGGTCTCCCCCCGCGTTAATTAAAGCAGACTGCACACCCTGCTCAGCAAGCATAAGTACTGCCTGATCGACGATATATCCCTTGGCAATACCGCCTACGTCAATCTTCATGTTTGGATGGGATTTCGCCACGGTCTTTTCCTCGGGATCTAGGGTAAACCCAAAAGAAGCAATTTCGGATACGACGCCAGCAAGGACACCGGCCTCAGGTACCGACGGGGTGTCCTCAGTGAATCCCCACAATTCAATCAAGCTTCCTATGGTGATATTGAACCCACCTTGGGTAACCGGGCTATAGGCCAAAACCAGTTCTAGCAATTCATAGACCTCATCGGAAACATGCACAGGCCCAAAAGAATCATTAATCCGCGCTATATCACCGGAGTGAGGATCGAACACAAGGGCAAGGCTACGCATTCTATCCATAGCCAAGACCGCCTTTTCCTGATCATGTTCCTCTACCTGGATTTCTACGAGGGTATCCATCAGGAATTCCCGGATTACAGCAGTCTTTGGAGCATTCACCAGATTAGAGGATAAATAGCGGAAGGCCCCTCCAATTATTAAGGCTATACATATGATAACTAGGAAAATCACTCTCCGTACCTTAACTGCATTCTCCACAATCTCCACTCCCCATTACCAAGGCCATTATACTATTCTGGCACTTAAACGAACAGGCCTTTCCGGCTGGCAATACCAGCTTTTCTAGCTGAATTGATACTCACTAGGGAGATTGAAGAGGGATTGACATATCCTCCGGACGTCGGCCCGTTTTTCTTTCGGGGCAAAGACATACAGACGCCATAGCGCTTCATACTGACTCTCCAGCAGCGCTATGTTGGCTTCCTCACAGAATCCAGGTGTGTTCAAAGGTCGTAGACCGGCCGCTGAGTTAACTAAGACTGCTGTCTCCTGCAGAGCAGTCTTAGGTGGACAGTAGATTATAACCTCATCTTCCTCCAGTGCCAGGCTTCTTGCAATCTCTCGCTCGGTCTTTAGCCTAATTCCTCGGGGATGAGAATAGAGGGAGATTAGATGCGCTTGCTTGCGTGGCGATACCGTAGCCAGCGATATCACGTAGGCCCGCTTTAGTAAATCCCGGCTTGTTAGTCGTTTAACAAGCCGCTTCACGCCTGGGATCCCTTTATACCGACTCACCTGCAGAAGGTAGTCAAGAAGCTGCCAATCCCCCAGGGAGTACAGATCCCTTACATCGACTTTTGCTAACTCCAAAGCCTTAGAGAGCATGGCGCCAGCTACGACTTTTGTATGATGATAGTAGACCCGTTCCGTAAGGACGTACCTCATGCGAAGCAGATGAAGGATTTCGGAGCGAATATCGGGGCGATCCATCCCATGTTTTTGCATGTTTATCGCAAGTTTCCCATCGCAAATCACAAAATGATCGATGATGCGGTCATCATAGGTTTGAGACAAACCGGAGTAATACGCATCCCGCCTTAAGTAATCCAGAAGATCCGCATCCAAAGTACTAGATACGATCTCACCCACCCAGGGAGCAAAGGGACTATTGGGCTGTCTTAAGATAATCGAAAGGACATGCTGCAGAAGACCGTACTTACCTAATAGAGTCTGCAAGTCTCCTCGTTCAAGGAACGACATCACCCGTTCCTTGGAGTCATGGCGGGGGAAAATCGCCCGTTCGTCCTCGAAGGTATGCCCAAAGGGAATATGGGAGATATCATGGACCAAGGCGGACATACGCACTAGACACTGTTCTTCCTGGGAAATGCGATATCCATTACGCATCAGGGCTTCTAGAATTCTCTGGGCCATGGCCAAAGTGCCCAAGCAGTGTTCGAAACGAGTGTGCATGCAACCGGGATAGACCAAGTACGCCATGCCTAACTGCTTGATACCCCGCAGTCTTTGCATGGGGGCAGTATCCAGTACCCGGGTCTCTTCCTCCGTTAAGTAAATGTCCCCGTGAATAGGATCTCTAACCAGCATTGCTGGACCTCCCAGTACATAAGGTGTTCTCACGAAAAATAATAGCGTCTCACCCCACAGTAGAACACCATCGTGTGATGAAACGCTAAGTCCATAGAAACTAATAAATACGAGCCGATCTCATTCGTCCTTTTTGCCGAATAGCTTACCAAACAGACCTTTTTTCTTCTTCTCCGGTTCAACCTGCTTCAGCAACGGTGGAAAATCCGCTCCACAGCTTTTGCATGTAGTCTCCCAGTTTGGGCTCTCGGCGCCGCAATCTTTACACTTCTTTGGCATTTTCCTTCCCCCTTCCATATTGATGCCACAGGTTAAAATAGACTGTCTCGCGGTTGACATTCGCGACTTATCGAACCTGGACAATGAGCAAGTCACCACTAGTTACCGCAACCCGTGCCTGTGCCTCGACAAGAAAGTTACTTACCCCCAGGGAATCACATCGCCTTAACGTAGAACCCGTTAAAGGATAACCCAACCCAATAGTAGATACTCCTTTGACCTCCTCGGACAAAGGAATTAGAGATACCAACTGTCCAATATTTCCTGTAATCCAACATTCACTTCCACTCAGCTGACAGAAGTTAGTCTCATCCACAAGATAACCCTTTTTCCCAGCCGAGCGAATCAAAAACAATAGGCCCACATTAGCTAGAGTATGATCAAGCCGGCCCCTCAAGGGCCCCAGTATAATAATGTTCCTTGGTGATAGTTTCAGAGCATACTCAACAGCCAAGTGACTATCTGTCTTATCTTTATGGACCGGATACCTAATCACCTTTACCTCCTGAGCTGAAAGAACGTCTTGGTCCTCTTCAGGAAGGGAATCAAAGTCACCAATAAGCACCGATGGGCGCACGCCTAACCTTGTTGCGATAGTAGCTCCCCCATCTGCGGCAATGATAAAATTTGCCTCCTCCAAGAACGGTCGGTAAAACGTCAAATCGGAAACCGTCCCGTTGGTCAAAACCACGGAATAATCAGCATAGTCCATCCTAACACCTTCACTAAACGTTCGATTAGGCAGCCGCCACAACTCACCTAGCACGAATCACCCAATGCTAGATTGACTATGAACCAGTAGAACGGCCCGCCTAGTTATCCGGCATGGTACAGATTCCGGAAACACACCTGACCGAGATCGTCCCCTTGCCCATAAGGACAGTGGACTCCATCCATCTCCAATCCATTTTAAGTAATTACTTCCACGTCGATCGACAAATACCTTCTGAATATCAGGTAAGGAAAAGACCATTTAGCAAAATAGGACCAAAGAAGACGATGAAAACCGCAGGAAAGACGAAGAATAATAGGGGAAATAGCATCTTAACAGGCGCCCGCATGGCTAGACCTTCTATTTGCTGACTCCTGCGTGTTCTAGTTTGATCTGCCAGCATCCGCAACACAGTGCCAATACTAGTCCCTAGTTGATCAGCCTGCATCATCGTCAGGCAAAAGGAGTCTATCTCAGGACTTTTTAGTCGCTCGGCAAAATCCTTCAACGCCTGATACCGTGACTTTCCCGACCGCATATCTTGGAGGAGTCCCACAAACTCTTCCCTAAGTGGTCCCTCGTCGCTGCTTTCCACATAGCGGGACAATGCACTATCAAAACCGAGTCCCGCCTCTCCACAGATGGTTAAGAGATCCAAAGCAAAGGGTAGTGTCCGGGATATGCAGTTTCTTCTGCGCCGAACCATGGCCACAAGCCATATCCGCATGGAGACTAACCCTAGAATAATAGCAAAGAAGGTAACCATCCAATTTGATGCTGCCAGGCCAAAACCCATGGCTAAGCATAGTACAACAACACCAAGTCCGCAGTATACATCAATCCCCAAGGGTTCTCCTGCCATTATTAATAAATCCTGACATTTGCCTAGGTAGCTTTTAGGAAGTATATGCCGACAGAGCCGCCCCATCCCGCAGACGATCTCCAGTAGAACACGCCATGGTGTCTTCAGATGACCATAGACAGTCTCTTGCTGCTTGCAATTGAGAAGTCTTCTGGTTCTTTGCTCCGAGGGTAGTATTCCCGCAACCGCAAAGAATACAGCAGAACCGACTAAAATACCAACCAGGATAACCTGCATAGAATTAAGCGACCAAAGGTCGCCACACCGCCTTTCTATAGGAATACTCGCTCACTAAATAGAACCCTTTCTATTCCATTGACGTTCCACTACAATTCCACAGAGCAAATCCGCCATACCAACAACGCTCCGATGGCTTGCATCATGGCCCCTAGAGTGAGCAGTAAGCGCCCTTGGGTAGTAAAGAGCAGCGGTGCCACAAAGTCCGGAGCGATGAGCAAAAGCAATAGCATCAAGACTACAGGCATCAAGGAAATAATCACCCCTGTAAGGCGGCCTTGGCTTGTCATAGCCCGCACCTTACCGACTAACCGCCTACGTTCATTTATCGTACCGGCGATCCGCTCTAAGGCTACGGCCAAATTGCCCCCAGTCACCCGCTGTACAAGAATAGCGGTAACAGCCAGCTCTACATCTGGATGCTCCGCTGAAATAGAAAAACGGCGCATGGCCTCGGGCAACGAAATTCCTAGGTCCAGTTCATGGACCAGCACCCGTATCTCAGCTCCCAAGGGATCTGCCATTTCCCGCCCCACCATCTCCAGGGCTTGGCGTAGACTAAAACCTGCTTTGAGGCCGTTTGACAATAACAGAAGACCATCGGCTAACTGACTATCCAATGCATGAAAACGGCGTCTTCGCAAGTACATCGATTTTACCTTTACTGCGCTAACAATACTCAATGAAAGCAACAGACCTAGACTAATACTGCCCCGTAGTGCATACACCACCAGAAACACCCCTAATCCAAGGAAAAGGGGGTTTTTACCTAAGGGTTGTATCCACCGCCAGATACGTTCAAGATAGGGCCAACCACTGGAAGTCGCCAGAAAAACCGCGCCGAACACAAGACCAGCCACAATGACAATCATGATCACCACCTCCTTTTCTCGTTTAGGAAGAAACATTGAATTTGACTAATCTCAGACTAGCCTCCGATATCTCCCACCGCAGAGACAGCTTGAGAATGAGGGCCTTCGTACTCCTCAGAAGCCTTTGCCGGGGTTCTGAGTAGATCACCTAGGACGATCTCTCCCTCCCTTATTCCCTTAATCTGTGCCATACTAATTACCCGCCGGGAACCATCACTTTGGCGGCTCATATGGATGATTAGGTCAATCGCTGAGGCGATCTGATTGCGAATGGCCCCAAGGGGAAGGTCCACATCGGCCATAAGGACCATGGTCTCTAGCCTGGAAATGGCATCCCTTGGCGAGTTTGCATGGATGGTGCTTAATGAGCCCTTGTGTCCTGTATTCATAGCTTGGAGCATATCCAAAGCTTCACCACCCCGGACCTCTCCAACAATAATCCGATCAGGTCGCATGCGCAGCGCATTACGTACCAAATCCCTAATGGCGACCTCGCCTTTTCCTTCAATGTTAGCGGGTCTAGCCTCTAGACGAATCACATGGGCCTGTTTTAGTCGCAACTCCGCAGCATCCTCGATGGTAATAATCCGCTCATCCCTACCAATGAAGTCCGAAAGCACATTGAGCAACGTAGTCTTCCCTGAACCTGTGCCCCCTGAGATGATAATGTTCCTCTTGGCTCTGACGGCCTCACTGACGATGTCAGCTGTTTGTCTATCAATGGTTCCTTTCAGCACTAGGTCCTTCATCGTAAAAGGTACTACCTCAAACTTACGGATCGTCAATGTTGGACAATCGACAGCTAAGGGCGGAATAACCGCATTGACCCGAGAACCATCGGGCAGCCGGGCATCTACCATGGGGGAGCTTTCATCAATCCGGCGACCTAAAGGTGCGAGGATCCGCTCTAGGATCTGTAGGACTTGGGCATCATTAATGAAGGTACGATCAGTCAACTCGATCCTTCCCCTTCTTTCCACGTAAACCTGTTCAGCTCCATTGACCATAATCTCTGTTACCTCAGGATCCTGTAAGAACTCTTCAAGATGACCTAGCCCCAATACCTCATTGACGATCTCTTTGACCAAGGTTAACCGGAGGGGCCGGTTGTTTTTTAGCTGGCGGTATCCGGATAAGATATCTGTAACGTGCTGCTCCACCTGTTTACGCAAGTTTTCTCCTGTATCGGGAGCAAGGTCAATCTTCCTGATATCGATTCGGTCCATGAGTTGTTGATGTACCTCGATTTTGATCTTCCTGAGACCAATCGCATCTACGGATTCCTCAATCGGTGGCTCTTCCTGCTTTTTGGGCGACCGTATCCTCAATTTCGGAACCAATCTAGAAAAGAAGGACTCCTTCTTTTCTATCTGGGGAAAAAGGACCCCATCGACGTGTTCACTCCATAGACGCTCCGCGATTTCCCTGATTGCCATGAAGGCTTCCGAAAGTCCCTCAGGTATAATCCCATAGAACTCACCACCCAGAAGCGCCTTCATCTCAGAGAAAGAAATCTCGAGGCGGGATCGTTCATTCAAAACCAGACGAAACCGATCCTGCACGTACTGCAACTCCCGTAAGCGTTCAATCCGGTTTAGCAGATTCTCCAAAGCAACAACATCACCGGTAGTTGCTAACAAGACGACATCCGCAGCATCCATCGCAGACATCGTGACTTCATCTAGCGCCGTACCACAATCAAATACGACCACTTCAGCTAAGGGAGTCAAAGCGGAAGCAAGCTCACATACATCCTGTCCGTACCCGATTTTCATGCCGAAGGATGGTGTTGCCAGAACCTGCAACCCACTTTCATGAAGCTGTAAGTAGGCACTGATGCTAGAGCGTCTCCCGGTCTGTTTGGTCTGCAGCCAGTCGTAGACAGAGGTTTCTATCGGGGTACCAAGAAATAGATGAACATCCCCTCCCGTCCGCCAGTTTAGATCACAGATCACAGTGCTCTTGCCAGCCAAAGCAAAGGATTGTGCCAACTGGGTGGCAAGATGAGTGCAACCTACCCCGCCTTTGGCCCCCGTCACAGCGAAAATCAGTGGTTTATCTCTAGTCAAGACTGCTCACTCTCCCTAGACCTTTCGTTTTTGGAAATGCTGAGAGCAGGATTACTAGTTCCGTGTTTCTTTTTTCAATGGAGGATGTCCTAAACAGTCCACCAAGCAACGGCAAGCTTCCTAGCAAAGGTACCTTATCGTGACTTTTAGCTTCTTCCTGAATGAAAAGACCGCCTAACACTAGGGTTTCATGGGGAAGCATTCGCACTTCGGTATACAAGCTCCGGGTACGCAAGGCAGGTATGGTACCACCCTTGGTGTTTACCGCATTGGCCCAATCAAGGGAGCTCACCTCCGGCTCAATCTTGATCACAATCGTATCCTCCTCTATCCTGGCTGTAACCTGGACCGAAACCCCGTATTCCTTCCATTGAATCTGTAGGTTCTCGCCGCTTTCGACGGGGATAGGCACTTGCCCCCCGGCCAGAAAACGCGCTGGTTTCCCGCTGGTTACCAGCAGAACAGGATTGGCAAGTATTGAAGCCTTGCCGGTCTGCTCCATCATTTCGATCTTGTTGATCAATGCACTTAATTGAGCAACACTAGCTAGATTAAGCAAACCAAACTCATCAGAGGCAATGGTCCTTTGCCAATCGATACCCAGGGTTCGCAGGGACCCTTCGCTTAGCTCAACAATATAAGTGATTAACTGGATCTGGCTGTAGTCGTCAAATACAGGAGTCTCATCTGTAGACAACCTTACTAGACTGGCCACATCATCAAAAAGTCGGCTTGTAATATGCTCGGCAGCGGCTAGCTGTGCTGCGGTTGCCGTCTCCCCCTCCAGTATCGCCACCGGGCCGACTTTTCTTAGATCGATTCCCCATCGATGGAGTTGTTGACCGACTTCCTCAAACCATTCCTCCGGGAGTTGCTCATCATTTGTGGTCACATACACGGTATACTCTCTTACTTCATCCTCGTCCCACACTAAGATGTTAGTTCTCCCGGGGCTCTTGCCATTAACCAAAAACTCGGTGGAACTGATCAGCTGCACATCAGCCACCCGGGGATTTCCCACAGCTACCCGTTCTAACCTACTACCTGGTATCACAAGGGAGCAATGCTCTGCGACACTAATGACTTCACCACTGCAAAGACTGACCAAACCCACCACCAGTAAACCAACGATGATTGCCTGTATTAGTTTGCGCATCTATCTACTCCTTCCAGTCATTTCTAGTTAAGATCTCGTCTTTCCACAGTAGTTCCCCGGATGACCTCTCCACCGGTACCTAGTGAACCATCAACTATGGTGGAAGTACCAGGCCAACTAATTCCCTGTAATAGACTGTTCCAGTCCGTTGTGTCGGTAGAAAATTCATCCCTGAGGTTGATACCCTGTTGGGATAGAACCTGCTCCAATTCAGTTGGTTCT
Organism: Limnochordia bacterium; assembly: GCA_023230925.1. Lineage (NCBI taxonomy): Bacteria > Bacillati > Bacillota > Limnochordia > Limnochordia bacterium. Next base: position 55,771 of record JALNWK010000006.1, on the reverse strand, counting down.
ACTGAACCTGTGCCGCCATCCCCTAGTTCGGAACACAGGATCAACCTCAATGTGCTATACTCTTCGAATAAGGCCAACGTCTGGGCCTCGTGCAAAGAAAGGCCAAGGGTGACCGTTGTTCGTCCGGTTCCCGATGTCAGACTATCCCCTCCTAGGACACCGTTAACAGCCATGACCGGAACCTGGCGTAATACGGTGACACTTGCTGCTCCAGTAAGGGCGCGCCCAGCAAGGACACTGATTACATCCACATAGTCTCCTGGACGTAGCAAACCAGCGATGGCATTTCGCTCATCCACAGATAGAGTAAAACCATACAAGGAACCAGCTAAGCGTTGTGCTAGGGTTCGCCCCGTAATCAAGTGTTCTTCTAGCAACAGGCTTCCTTTGGGTAGATCCCTTGCTGTTGTTCGTCCCAGGATTGTCTCTACATCAATGAACGCGTTTGCAGGAATCAACTCCTCGGCTATGGGTAGATAGGCTATCACATCCGGCGTGATCTTAGTCCCCTTGGATACTGGTTTTACGGTCACGATCGCTCGACCGGATTGGTTGCCTAGTATTTTCCGCGTTTCAACTGCCTGCAAGTGTCGAACGGCAAACAATGCCGCCAAGATCGCCAGTGCCAAGGCAATCAGGAAACGACGCTTATTGTGCATGACTCATCCCTCCTTTGAATACCGCATCATACTGACTGGTCACTACTCGGTAGCAAACTAGCTGTACGAAAGTTAAAGGATCAATACCCTCATCAATCATGATGTACCTCCCCTCTGATCCCTTCACAAAGGATAAGACTCTCCTAGGGATCATTCCATCAGTGTGACGCAGGTTGTACACCGGACTCCATCCGGATTCGACCAGTCCCATCTGGTAAAACTCAGCCACTTTGCTAGGTGACCAAGGGGTATAGAAGGCCATGGTCTCAACTAGGTATCCCTGCCCCACAGAACGTAAAATGGCAAGCAACCTACTATCCGCCGGCAGGGGGACTTCCAATGAGACCGATGATGCTGAGGTCTTTGCCAATATCTGAAGTTCCAAGGAAGCATTAACGGGGCACAGAGATAGCAACACATCATCCGAGCTAAACCGATGAAAAAGCCAATGTAGGATATCACTGAGCTCCTGGGGCGACTCAATGGTTTTGGTCAGCCAGGAGATTGTAGTCTCGGCATCGGCATATATGTATGATTGGGCACAGACAGTCGATGGGAGGCCCAAGACCATACCGACCACTGCGAAGACCCGTAAATACTGCAAGTTCTCACTCTCCTAAAACATAATTTACAGGTAGAAGACTTCCTGGATTGTCCCATCAACCATCCCCCGGAATACGGGGGATGAGTTGTTGGCCCATGGTTACCTGTGCGGTAAGGATGTGTTCTCTTTGTCCGAAGGGTTCAAGTCCAAATAGCGGAGGAACTGAACACTGGATAGTCAAGGTAACTAGGTTCCCATTCCGTTGCTCTTCAACCCGACTAATCCGGTTTTCATGAATGCCGTTTTCTAGCAGCAAGTCCCTGGCCTCAAATACTCCATCACCACCTGAGGCTGCTACCAACGCGCCATGGTGGGCCGCCATATACATTAGTTGCTTAGTGTTGTACAATAGCCCAACTTGGGCGATGGCAAAGAAAAGACCCAACAGCAGGGGTAGGAGCACAGCCATTTCTAGCAAAGCTTGTCCCCTTTCACTATCCATCCAGAGTCCTCACTTTCTAAAGATTAGTCGTCAAGCCTGCTTCGTAAGCGGGTATAAAGGACCGGATCATCTCCAAACCGAAGCCATCCCAAATCACTACGCCTTTGGCGTAGGAAATCATTGATGCCTTCTTCCATTTATCCACCAAGTTACCCGCAAAACCACTGGCAATACTTTTCGGTTCCTTCATGGCTGCAAAGCCGACATGTCGAACGTTTTTATCCTGGTATGATAGCAGATCCTCGTATCCCAATGCCGCCCGTTGTAGATGCATCTCCGGTAGCACCGTTGGGACGGCAAAATCGGCTCCGCTATTAAAGGCAGCAGTTTCTCCAAGGGTAATACTAAGCGCGGGTGTTGTGTTGACCGCAACTTGCTGGGCCACATGGGCACCCCGTGCTAATGCACCGCTTAATCCCTCGGTGATCGGCACCAAAAGGGTTCCTCCCACCAAAATGACATTGGTAATTGCCACGGTATTCAATCCATCGGCTAGAACTGCCGCCGCGGTTTGTGCGCCTGCATCCGCTGCAATCTGTGCTTGCATTTTGGCCAAGGTCAGCTCCCCGGTGTGGGAAACAGCTGCAGCACACAGCACAGCCACAGCTAGAATCAAAGCAACCATAATGCCCGCTTGACCGCTTTGACACTGGGGGAACACAGATGACTTTCGGTTTTGGGTTAGTGCCTGCTTCTCCCTTCGATGTAATTTACTCATACAAACTGGGCCACGATTCCACCTTCCGGCGGAATCAAACAATAGGCCCATCACCTCCTTAGCGCGATAGCATAAATGCTGACTATATTTTAGATGGAATAGAGGTCATACCCATCGTCAAAAGAGGAATCCATGATGTTAATCTACCGGGCAAAGAACCTGCACCTTCGCTTTGTGTGCCCAGGGTACTTGCTCTCAGGATGGGAAATAGCCCGTTAGTAGATGACCCCTTAGTTAGTTCTGGGACTACATGTTAACCGATACTTGGTACGGAACAAAGCAGCGGGAACCTTGCGTAGGAAAACAGGAAACTGCAAGTATCGGTAGAGAGTCCCTTGGCCAGCTACCTGGTTGTTCTCCACCGCAAAGTCCAGTTGGGCACCGCCCCGAAACATAAGCAAACTATGGGCTGTGTATAAGTTCTGTGCATAAAACTCAACACCCCCCGCAACAGCAGCCTCACGAACGGCATCAAAAGTAATATAACGATGAACTAACCCGTCGTTAAACACAATGGCCAGGTAAATAATCCCTGTCGTGACTAGCAATAGCAAGGGTAACACAATCGCCGCCTCCAGTAGAACTTGACCCCGGTCACAACTAAGGTCTATCATGTTTTCCCCTCCTTTGTCTGGCCTCTTTCATAGCCAAGATACTCCCAGGGCCAGCAAAGAGCCACAGGTAATAGCTATTCCATAGGGAAGGGTGAGCTTGGACGAGCAGTCTGTTAACCTTCCTGTTACAAGCCGCTGGATCAAGGAACCCAATTCCCCATGTTTGGCTAAAAGAACTAACGCCCACAATGCCCCTACGGTCACGGTGAAAAACAAGGCCAGAATACCGAAGTCTATGCCCTTTAACGCACCAACGGCCGCCATTAGTTTCACATCACCGCCACCGAGACCACCTAGCAGAAAAGCAATGAAGAGGGGTGCTGAAGACAGTAAACATCCTAGCAAAGAAGAAACCAAACCAGTGAACCCATAGTAAATGCTGTTTGCTGCAAAACCGAACCCAATTAAGGGTATGGTAACGATATTATAAATTCGGTTCGTCCGATAGTCCGTATAACTGCTATAGAGCAGCCCCAATATCAAGCTAGTGTTAATGATCTTCGGGACCATAAAACCCCTCCAAAAAGGATGGGCCAGGGATTCCCCTGGCCTTCTCCCTGCAAATCTACGCAATCAATCCATGTTTATGCCGGAAAGCCTCCCACTCCAACTGGGAGTTAGATATTATGGTGTACCTGAAATTTCTTGTGCTAGTGTATTGAACTTGGTACTAATGCTTGTACCAATTGCCTTTACCGCTGCAATGGTGACAACGGCAATCAGAGCGGTAAGCAGACCATATTCGGCCATGCTTTGCCCTGTTTCGTCTTGGAACAACCGCCTTACGTTTTTCTGCAAGCATGAACACCTCCTCCTTGATACTGCTGGGTTATCTACCGATTCATCACCCCTTTCACCCCGCAGCTCAAATACGCAAGGCTAAGAAAGCTGAAGCAAATAAAACAACTTCTGAAAGTACAAATTGAGAGCTTGGGTAAACTGTTGATTAACTAGCAGCAATGCCGTAGCCAACGCGGCAGCCAGCAGTGCAAATTCGGCTGCCGCCTGACCCTTGTCACCAAAAGACCCCATATCACCTCCCCTCCCTTGGGACGGCTGCCCGTATATTAGGTGAGTCTGTCCAACGTCCGACCCTATTATACCCCCTCTACACCCTGTATGCAAATACTTAATCTGGGGTTTAGCTCTGCTGTACCAGATTGCATGAAGAAAACGCCCCTTTCGGGACGTTAAGAAGTAAATGCTCCTGGATTCGTATTGTCTACTGGGTAAATCCAGTATCTATTTACCCACTTTATCCGTCACCGCCCGTAATTGTTCTACCGCCAGCGCTGGATCAGGGCTAGAAAAAACGTAAGAACCAGCGATCAGAACGTCTGCTCCGGCCCTATGTACTACCGGTGCCGTCTCTAAGTTGATTCCCCCATCCACCGCAATCAGGGTTTTCAGACCTCGAACCTTTATTTCCTCCTGGAGCCGTGCAATCTTCTCCACTGAACGGGTTATAAAGCTCTGTCCGCCAAAACCGGGGTTGACAGTCATAATCAGGACCAGATCAAGTAAATCCAACACCCACTCGATACTCGTTAACGGTGTTGAGGGGTTAAGAGCAACACCACAACCCATCCCTAGTTTCTTAATATACATCAACGTACGGTGCAAATGGACACAGGCCTCGGCATGGACAGTAACATAGTCAGCTCCCGCTGCAGCGAGGGGCTCTAACAATACATCACAGTTACTGACCATCAGATGACAGTCAAAGGCCAAGTCCGTAGTCTTTCGTAAGGCAGATACCACCGGTGGGCCAATCGTCAAATTAGGAACAAAGGAACCGTCCATAATATCCACATGGAGCATATCTGCATTGCTAATCTTGGCAACATCCTCCGCCAAATGGGCGAAATCAGCCGCCAAGATTGAAGGCGCTATTTTCACCAAGGTTTCTACCTCATTTCCACTGCCCTTCTTGGCTGTCAACAAGCTCATCCAAAAGGAACAGATAATTATCGTAACGCCAAGACGGAATATCCCCTTTGGCAACTGCTTCCTTTACCGCGCATTCAGGTTCATTTCGATGACGGCAATCGGAGTAGTAACAACCGGAAAAATACTCTCGGAAAAAGAAATCTTCTAAAACAACTGGTTCAACACCAACCAACGGCATCCTAGTAAAGCCCGGTGTATCGGCAATAAACCCGCCATTACCCAAGGGATACAATACAACCTCCCTAGTGGTATGACGACCCCGCTTCAGCCGTTGGCTAATGTCACCTTCTTCCTGAACCGTTTGGCCTAGTACTCGATTGAGCAAGGCAGATTTTCCAACTCCCGAATCACCAGTCAAAACAGCCATAGATCCCGATAGAAGCTCAATCAATCTGTCTATTCCTTCTCCGGTAAGCGCACTGGTTCTAACACAATCATACCCTTGCTGCAAGTAAGCCTGAATATACCCCGATAACTGTGGATCTTCCTGTTCTAGATCTACCTTATTCCAGCAGAGAATACACCTCAGCCCTTGTTGCCGTGCAGCTAGTAGGATCCGATCTAGAAGAACTAAATTCACACTTGGATGGACCACAGAATTGACAACAACCAAAATATCAAGATTGGCCACCGGTGGACGAGACAGTTCCAGCCGCCGCGGTAAAACCTCCTCAATCACCCCTTCGGACGAGGAAGTAGGCCGCGCATGCACCCAATCACCCACCAGGATCCGTTGGTGTTGCCGTTTGAGCTTCCCCCGAAGCAAACACTGATACACTTGCCCTTGCTCCGTTTGCACAAAGTAGTAGCCACCAATAGCCCTTATCACAATGCCTTTTTGCATCGTGTGCCTCCCCATCACACAGGTATACCAACGCTAGTTACCTTAGGTATTCCTCTTCGATTAACCAACCACCCAAATAGACTTGCACCCTTACTTCAGGACCATACCCAACCACCACCCGGGTAATCGTCTCGCCCCCATCCACCATGGCCTGCATCACTTGCTTAATCCCCACCCGAATATCATCGACCACCAAAATCAAGACCTCCTGGGGCGGCCCATCGGGTACCCTAATGGATATTGTCGCCCTCTTTTGCCCATCATTTGGTGCTTCCGGTGGCGTTTGGGCATCTGTATCCTCCCCGGGTTCAAGCTCACCTACAGGTGGAACTGGTGGAGTACCAACACCTGTTTCATCTTCCCTAGGTTCTTGCCTATTCCTTGGTCCGTTACTGTAGACTACATCGATGGCGGTCCCTTTTTGTACTGAAGCCTGGGGTCGGGGGTTCTGATCGATGATCATCCCTTGGGGGATTTCGTCAGAGAAATCAGGAAAACTTTTTCCAATGGACAACCCGTACTCTGCAAGGTCCTTTTGCGCCTGGTCCAGATATGATCCTCGGATATCAGGGACCAAAAGAACCGTAGACTTCTGCCGAACGGCGATAACTACATTAATACTACTTCCTACAGGAACACTGCCCGATGACGGCTCCTGGAATAGGACTTCATCTATTGCGGCCTGTTCATTGATCTCCTCCTCGGGAACACCTAGCTTTAGACCTTGTTCATCTAACATCAATGCGGCATCCCGCAAAGAATATCCGACAATATTTGGCACCTCTACCATCTGGGGGCCCTTACTGACAATCAGTTCAACTGTTCGCCATTTCTTCACGATTCTTCCTTCAACGGGGTTCTGTGATACTACCCATCCTTCGGGCACATCATGACTAAAGACTCGTCCATCGACACTGGGTTTAAACCCCATCTCCGATAATATCTCACTGGCCTCCTCTAGGGAACGGCCGGAAACCTCAGGAACCGGCAAATCCGGTGGGAAGATCATCTTTCGGGCCTGCAACAAGCCTACCCATGATAGCCCACCTATGGCCAAGAGCACTGCAACAACAGTCAAAAACCTAGCTCCTGTAGAACGTTTTTTCTTTTGCTGAACGGGTACCATCTCCGTCGGTTCTAGTTCCTCCCCATTTACACTGGCGAGGACCTTCGTTGTTTCCATTAATGCCGTCTGCTCCGGCGCTTCTTCCGAGGCAAACCCCAAAGACATCATCCCGGTCTTTTGAATCGCCTGTAACAATCTTGCTGCACTGGGATATCGATCTTTGGGCTCCTTTGCCATAGCCGTCTCAACAATCAATGCCACTCCATCGGGTAGATCCCCACGCAACTCTCTAAGGGACGGTGGCTGATCTCGCAGATGTTTCAGAGCAATACTCACCGGGGTTTCGCCCCCAAAGGGTAATCTACCGGTGAACATTTCGTACATTACCACACCCAAGGAATACAGATCCGATGCCCCACTAATCTGACCACCACTGACCTGCTCGGGGGATGAATAGTGAACAGAGCCGAGAACAAAACCTGTTTGGGTCAAGGTAGAGCTACTCACGGCCCGGGCAATACCAAAATCGGTTACCTTAATCCGACCATCATTAGTCAGAATTATGTTATGGGGTTTAATGTCCCTATGCACGATCTTATGGGAATGAGCATGCTCCAACGCCTTTGCTATCTCTGCCGCTACCCAGAGTCCCTGGCCAACGGAAAACTGCCCATACTGTCTAATCAGAGTCTTAAGATCCGTCCCATTCAGGTATTCCATCACGATGTAGTAAATACCATTTTCCTCGCCAACATCGTACATATTAACCACATTAGGATGGGAAAGACTGGCTGCCGCTTGGGCCTCGAGGCGAAAACGACGGACGAAATCCTCATCTTTGGCATGGACGTCCCGTAGAATCTTAATAGCCACAGGTCGACAGAGCAGGCGATCTTGGCCCAGGTATACCACGGCCATTCCGCCGGATCCAACTTCTTGAACGATTTCGTATCGGTCAGCAAGGACTCTTCCCAGCAATTCATCCACCCCTTACCTTCAACATTATACAACAAACAGGAATATTCCTCATCCCCCACCTAGTAGTCTCCCAAGGATCTCCTGGGCGATGGGTGCAGCCACCTGGCCACCGGACCCGGCATTCTCCACAATGACTGTAACAACCAGTTGCGGATCATCCGCTGGTGCAAAACAGGTAAACCACGCGTGGGGTTTCCCATGGGGGTTCTCAGCACTTCCGGTTTTTCCAGCAATACTTACTCCCTTGACTTGGGCCCTTGTTCCAGTACCATTCTCAACCACCCCGAGCATCGCCCGTGTAACTTGGTATGAGGTGAAGCTACTCAGTACCCGTTCTGGCATAGCTTTTACATGTTGTCTTCTTCCGCCAAACGAATCAACCAGTTCTTGCACCAAGAAGGCTTTGAATTGTAGGCCACCGGTGGCAATTGTCGCCGTCAGTACCGCAATGTCCAAAGGGGTAACCAACTGGTTACCTTGTCCAATGGCAAATTGCACAAGCTCAGCTTTGGAACCCGGCGGAAAGATCCTCGCCGGGGAGGTGGCAACCCGTAGACCCTGCAGGTTACCAAAACCAAACCTGTCTACATAGTCAAATAACTTGTTTTCTCCTAGTTCCAAGGCCAATTGTGCAAAGATCACATTCGAGGAATTAGCAAAGGCCTGCATAAGAGTAATCGGCCCCGGTTGGGTGGTATAGGCATTTGTTAGTCGATAACCCTCCACCCTGAACTCCCCTTGATCTATATACGTGGTATCCAGCCGCACTCCTCCTTCCTCCAAGGCGGCAGCCAAGATCAGCATCTTAAAAACCGAACCAGGAGGATAAAGCCCTTGGACTGCTCGATGTAGTAGAGGTGCGTCTTTGTCATCCCTGAGGAACGACCATTTTTCATAGACCCGATTTGGATCAAAACTCGGGAAGGAGACCAAAGCTCTAATAGCACCACTTTTAGGCTCTAGTATCACCACCGCACCCTTCCTTTGGCCCAAGGCCTCTTCGGCAATCCGCTGCATCGCGTAATCAATCGTCGTAATGATGTGACCCCCGTAATGACTCTGACCTTGATGAACCCGCCACTGGTAAAGGTAGAACGATAGTCCATCCAGTCCTAGTAAGACCCGATCATAGGCTTTCTCTAAGCCGCTCTGTCCCAAAATGAGATCACTGTACCCAACAATGGCAGCCAAGGAAATAGGGCCTACGTAACGCATCTGGTGGTCACCGGGCAGTGCCAGGGCACGCCCAGAATAATCGAAAATACCTCCCCGAAGAATCTGTTCCCGGGCCAACTGTACCCGAGGATTGCCCACCGACGTTGCCAAGGAAGGGGCCCAGAGCACTTGGAAGAACCCCCCAGCTAGAATCATCAGTAGGAAGCATCCCGTAAACAGCTTCAGAAGATTATTCAGACTTCTAATCGGCACTGCCTCCTTAGTCTTGGTATCGCCCCGGTCAAACCAAGGGCCGACCAAAGGACAATCACTGAGCTACCTCCGTAGCTGATAAAGGGCAAGGTAATGCCGGTTAAGGGCACCAGGCCTAGATTTCCCCCGGCAATTAGTAACACCTGCAAGCCAATCATCACAGCTACCCCGGCACAGAGCAATCGGTGCCGAAGACAATATGAATTAATGGCCTTCTTAAACAAATAGACCACCATGAGCATATACAAACCCAGAATACCTACAGCACCTAGTAAACCCAGTTCTTCCCAAATGGCCATCAGGGGAAAATCTGTATGTACCTGGGGAATTAGGTAAGGGTGTCCCAGGCCCAGGCCCGTTCCCGTAAACCCACCGGAAGCAGCCGCGAAGAGTCCCTGTTGCAGTTGATGATACACTTGGTCACCGCGCCACAGGTCAAGCCAGTTTCCCAGGCGTGATTGTACATGGGGAAACAAGCAATAAGATAATGTAAAACCACCTAACCCCAAGAGTAACCCAATTAGTACGGTAGCTAGGCGACCCTCCGCCACATATATGGTCCCCCAAAAGATCCCCGATAGCAAAATCATCCCACCTAGATCCCGCTGTATACCTAGGGCAAGTACCCCCAGGAGCCACAGCAAAAGCGAAGGCCCCCACAGGCTCATATGGGCGAATAAGCCCCGTCGTTCGCGCAGGACTATGCTGGTACTCTCCTCGGTTAAAGAAGCAACTAAAAACAAGATCAACAGTAATTTGAAAAGCTCTATCGGTTGGAAGCTAAATCCAAGAAAGCGGATCCAGGCACGACTGCCGCCCACCCGAACACCAAATAGCGAGGTACCTAAAAGCAGCAAAGCTCCCAGAAGGCCCCACAAGTATCCGAACCGTTCCCACCGAATCCTACCTCCCCAGATGCTAAGAAGCAGATAGCTGCACAACCCGACTAGGTACGCCACAAGCTGTCGCCATAACAGTCCCGGAGCCAATCGCGCAACCATGGTTAGTCCCACTCCACATAATAAGACCGCCGGAGCAAACAACAACGGATCAATCCGATCCTGGCGCCCATACAGCATGCAAAACCCAACTGCTGTAGGACCGATATAAAGCAGAAAGAACCAAGGATTAAATGGCTGCAACAGCCACACAGAAAACATGCCCAGACTTCCCACTAAAATAGCGTCGACAAATAGTTTTCCATGGATCTTTATCATCCTAGGTCCCGTCCACCTTTAGTTTCTATGCTTTTGATACAAGAGACAGTAGGCTCCCTTATCCTTTGTCCTTATCCACCTGCACTACCACGGCGGTGACGTTATCCGTGCTCCCTAGTTCTAGGGCACGTTCTACTAGTTTCTCCGCCTTACTCTGTGGAGATAGTTCCTCGGATAAGAGCGACGATACCCATCGGTCCTCTACAGGTCCGGCGATCCCATCGGTGCAAAGCAGAAAGACATCCCCTGGATAGATCTCTCCCTGACCAGTTTCCACCTTAACCTCAGGCTCAACGCCAATGGCCCGGCTGAGCACATTGCTTAAGGGGTGATCATAGGCTTCCGCCCTAGATAGCGTACCGTTGCGCACAAGTTCCGCAACTAGGGAATGATCAGAAGTGACCTGTGTTAGCAGACCATCACGAAACAAGTACAATCGACTGTCCCCTACATGGGCATAGGCATAGCCTCGTTCTGTCAGCCCCATGGCCGTCAAGGTAGTCCCCATACCGTCACATCCTGGACAAGCCCGTGCTTGGTTATGTACATCTTGATTAACCCGCTCAAAGACCTGACGAAGATGATTCTCAAGAACCCCTTCATCCCCGGGAATACCATCAGTCTTGCATAGCTCAGAGAGCCCAAGTAACGCTTGATAACTAGCTACCTCACCTGCACTGTGACCTCCCATTCCATCAGCCACAGCAAACAACCATTCCCGCACCAAGTACCCGTCCTCGTTATTGGACCTCATCAGCCCAGTATCGGTCCTAGCCCCTACGCGTATGCGCAAAACCCTTCACCACCACAAAAAGATAACTTCCTATACTAAGCACATCTCCTAACGAAAGAACAGCGTCCTCTTCCACCGGATCTCCGTTGAGATATATGGGGTTCCGATCTATTTTCCTGATTATGAATCCCTCTTGTTTCTCAATGCGCAGATGGAACAAGGCGATTTCAGCTTCCCGCAGTTGCACATCATTTAAGGGCGCCCGTCCCATACTAATTGTATCTGCCTGTAGGTACTCTCCGGGAACGACCTCCTGCTTCTGTTCACAGGACATCTGCTCCCCGTTCTCTGGGAGGATCCTGCGACATACCACCGGAGGCAAAGCCGGTTCGCCTCTGACAAAAACTAGGCCTAAGTCACCATTATCCCTCGACAAAACTCGAAGGAACTGCGATAGAAACCGGTAAAGTAGATAAAGAAAAACCAAACGTCCTAACCAGATTAATAGGTACATCCTACTCTCCTGCCGAAAACCGCAGCAACGTGTTACCAATCACGATCCTGCTACCATGAGTGAGGTCGCCCTCCTCAATTCGTACGTCGTTAAGGTAAGTACCATTCCTACTTCCTAAATCCTTCAAGGTAACCTGATCCCCATGTACGGTAATCAGGGCGTGTTTGCGGGAGACACAAGGATCATCCAACACCAGATCATTGTCTAGCTCACGCCCAATGGTAAATCTGCCCTGATTTGGCAACCCATAGCGCACATCCTCTTTAGCACCGGAAAGACATACTAAGAAAGGTCTGGATTCGCCCTCGTAAATCCGCGTTACCTCATCCACTTCCCCTTCATCGGTCAAAGTATCATCAAGCTCAGGAATCCTTCTTGTTGAGCCAGACTCCACATCATCAAAGAAGGTCTCGATATGGATATGACCTGGTTTAAGCTGCTCCTCCTGTATAAAGCTAACCTGCGGCAGGGACAAGAAGTGTAATCCTTCCCGCTGGGCTATTCCCGCTAAATGCTGACACATTTCCTCGGCGAGGGTCTGCTTGATCGGCTCTATATGCACAAAGTCCGCAGAATGTAGTCTGACGTCATATCGATTCGGCACATATATGCGGCTAACACTAACCTTTCTCTGTCTTTGCATCACCAAAGAAAGCTCCTTACCAATTTGAATAGGGATATACGGTCCTTGCAGTCGTGTGCCGAATAGGCGATGCATGAACGTTTTTAGTGCTGTCTCCACCCGTTCAATCATGGACATGTTTGCTCACCTTTCCACTCTCGCTGCGGCAATGGCCAGCTGCCCACAGGCAGCACTGATGTCAACCCCACGTTCAGAGCGTACGGTAACCGGTATTCCCGCATTTCTAACCACTTCCTGGAAGGAGAGAACTGCCTCCTCCGAAGATCGGGAAAACCCGTTGGCAGGGTTCACTGGAATGAGGTTAACATGGCACAGTAAACCTACCAACAACTCGCCCAATTTACTTGCGTGCACTGTGCTGTCGTTCACCCCATCGATCAACGCATATTCAAAAGTAACCCTACGGTTGGTCTTGCTTACATAGTAAGATGCCGCCTCTAAGACCTCTTTGATCGGGTGCTTTTTGTTGATTGGTACCAGCTGATCCCGCAGCCCATCCTCCGGCGCATGGAGGGAGATCGCCAACCCAATCTGCAACTTTTCATCGGCCAACCTGCGCATTTGCGGCACTAACCCACAGGTCGACACCGTGATCCGTCTGCTCCCTAATGCCAGTCGTTCGGGATCAATCATGGCGAAAATAGCTTCGAGCACTGCCTCATAGTTGGCCAAAGGTTCGCCCATCCCCATAAACACAATATTTGTTACTGACTGCTTTGCATACTGCTCAGCTAAAATAACCTGTTCTATAATCTCACCACAGGATAGATTCCTGGAAAAGCCCATCTTCCCCGTTGCACAAATTGAACAACCCATAGCACAACCTACCTGGCTGGAAATGCACACCGTGGTCCGCTTCTGCTCTTCCGCGGGAATTAGGACAGTCTCGATCTTTTGACCGTCATTGGCCTCAAGGAGAAATTTGATCGTGCCGTCCTTTGACTTCCGTTTCTGCCGCGCCCTTAACGGTTTGGCCTCTGCCTCCTTTTTCAGCTGCTGGCGTAACTCCAACGGCAAATCCGTCATGTTTGCAAAATCCGATTCTCTTTCCTGGTACATCCACCTCATCAGCTGACGGGCCCTATATTTGGGATACCCCCAATCCTCTAGTAGACTTTCCAATGCTCCTACTGATAGATCCTTTAAAGGTATCAGATCGGTCAATGTTGCACCTTCTTTATATGAACTATTATCCCAGAATTGCTACCAAACTATACCAAGGTCGGGTAAAACCCCAACCCCGTCTATTGACATATATTTTATCATAAAGTATAATCTCTGTGACGTTATTTTTTCCTAAATGCCGGGGTGTAGCGCAGCTTGGCTAGCGCGCATCGTTCGGGACGATGAGGCCGCGAGTTCAAATCTCGCCACCCCGACCATTCTTAATCTAGCACCGAATTTGACGGTGCTTTCTTTCTTTCCGGGAGGGTTACCATGGTTAATGAAGGTCGTTTCACTACACGATTATTCAGCAGCCTATTAGGCTGGCTTCTCCTGCTTCCCGCCTGTGTTGCCATCGGCTTTTTTAGCTGGATGCCCTTGGTTGGACTAGTGCGGATGAGCATGTCTGCTATCGACTTAGCCGGAGCAAGAAGCACGTACGTGGGTCTAGCTCATTTCCAAACCCTCTTTGCCGATGGGACCTTTAACCATTCCCTTAAAATAACAGTCTTCGTTGTCCTTGGCAAGTTGGTTTTTACAGGTCTTGGCCTTTGGTTAGGTCACAGTAGTGCCTCATATCGCAATCAGTCAAACCTGTACAAGTTATCCTTAAGCCTAGTTACCCTCCTTGGTTCAGCAGGTCTTTTCTATGGTATTTTCCAAGGATCGTATATATTTCTATTAAGCCGAAACATAAATCTTGGAATTTTCGGCCCCGGTCCCCTGGCTTTACTTAAGGGGATCGTCCTTGATGGACTTTTCATCCTGCCCTTAGCCATATTACTTGGATACGTCATTACCAGCCTAACGGAGAACAATACCTTTAAATATGCCAGTCAACCATCGGCCTTTGCTTTGAGCATTATCTTCTTCCTAGCCTTTGGCTTGGTAACCAGCCATTTGGTATTAGACCAAACCATCGCTGCGTTTATCAACACCAATCTCCAAGGGGGCGTGACCGCCCAGGAATTAGCCGCTGCCGCTGGTGTAGTTCTCGCTATCCCTTTACTCATTTTAGGTATTGTTGTGTGGTGGATCATGGAGCAACAACAACCACTGCTCGCTCCAAGTAGCACCCTCCATCGGAAAAACAGCACACAACCCACATGGGCGGTCTATATTCCCTTAATCGTAGTGGTACTGTTACTTGTGCCCACGTTGGCTTTGCTAATTGCGCAGCAGTTTTCCGAAGGTCCATCCTCCCTAGGACTTCCCTTTCGTAGATGGACCACAAACGGTCTTTTAGTCGGAGGGGTAGTCGCCGGGCTTCAGCTGTTACTGGGAGCTATGGCTGGCTATTCTCTCAACGTCATTAAGCCCGTGGGAAGTAGAGTAGCCTCACTGTTTCTGACAGCCCCCCTCTTCCTCTTCCCTTTGGTACTAACACCGTTCCTGCGCATCGTGTTGTTCAATATCGGATTATTTGACAACCTTTGGGCCATCGCGCTAACTCTTGGCGCATCACCCCTTAGTATCTTCATCTTTCGACTATTTTTTGCACACAGACAGCCCAGCAATTTGGGTCCTGCCTGTCTTGTGGTAATCTTGACTTCCTTCGCACAGAGCTTTGCTCAATACCAATTCATCCAGTCAGTCATACTCACCGAGGATAAGCTAACCCTTATTGCTGGGCTGAATAACCTTGATTTGTTCTTCGAATATGGTCCAACTATTGCGCTTAGGGCTTACGGCTGGAGCTTGCTTTATTCCCTACCCCGGATGCTTCTCGTCTTTCTACTCTTGGTGTTTGTGCTACCGAGACTAAGCCTAAGCACCCGTTCACAGACTACTTAGCTAGGCGTAATCGATCCGCAAGCTTTGCTATAAGAACGGAATTAGTGGGCATTTGGGCCTCTCCGTTGTTGGTCATATGTATTCCCATCAGAGTCACCAGAAACTCACGGTTACCCCTATTCCATGCCGTGACAAGAGCATTTCGGATCGCAGATTCAACCCCCGATGGCGTAGTACTATGACGCTCTGCAATCACCGGGTAAACCTGTTTCGTCAGCCCTCCAAGTAAGGCAGGGTTATCCATAACCATTAACACCGCTTCTCTTAGATACACATGTCCTTTGAAATGAGACGGTAGCCCGATCTGGTGCAGCAGATCTGTAAGCATCGCCTCTGAACGCCGAATTGTACCTAGGGGTGAGGCGGTACTATTTGGCAACCTTCCCCCCATTTGGTTCGAGTTGTCAGACGCCCCGAATTGCCGGATCCGTTCAGCTAGGATACTCAGGTTAATTGGCTTCACAATGAAATATTTCGCGCCCAGTTCGGTCATCCGCTCCACCATTTCATCCCGGGCAAAGGCTGTCAACACAATGACATCCGGATACGTATCTAAGTCTAAATTAGACAGACCTTCCATCACACCTATACCATCTAGTTTAGGCATAGTTAGATCCAAAAGTACCACATCGGGTTCGAGTTCTTGGATTAACTCAAGGGCCATCTCCCCATCATAGGCCACACCACAGGGTTCAATGTCTGGCGACTGTGCGAGATATTCTTCTAGCTGTTGGCATAAGTCTGCATTATTATCAACTATGAGAACTCTTAACACATCCTCCCACCCCTTCTTATTGCTTCTTCTCAAACTGCGCAATGAAAAAGCCATCTGTTCCATCCAAATGGGGCGCTAGGGCGGCGATACATCGCTGTACCTCTCGTTGTATGGATAAGACCCGATACAGACGGGAGGGCGCAAAACGACTAAACCTAGAGGATAGAGTACCCCCAGGGAAATAATCTGGAAAACTAGACAGAAACCAAGCTACATTATCCAGGGTCTCCTCCGGTTCCAGGGTACATGTTGTGTATACTAGGATACCTCCAGGAGCTACTAAACTAGCTGCCCGACTCAAAATACTCCGCTGAATCTGTTGTAAATCTACTATATCCGCTTCGCTCTTATGCCAACGGGCGTCAACCCTTCGGCGTAAAACCCCCAACCCCGAACAAGGAGCATCCACTAGCACCCGCTGTGCCTTGCCGAAAAATTCCTCCGGTAGCTTCTCTGCGGGACTGAGGACGGTCTCTATGTTAGTGATACCAAGTCGCCTAGCATTCTCCTCGATTAGCTTCAGCCGATGCTCATGGATGTCCACGGCCAATATCTCCCCATGATTTCCCATCAACTGAGCCAAATGGGTGGCTTTCCCTCCAGGAGCGCTACATAGGTCATAGACCACATCTGTGGGTTTCGGATCCATACAGTGGGCCGCAATCATAGAACTCTCATCC
Organism: Limnochordia bacterium; assembly: GCA_023230925.1. NCBI lineage: Bacteria > Bacillati > Bacillota > Limnochordia > Limnochordia bacterium. Next base: position 38,948 of record JALNWK010000006.1, on the reverse strand, counting down.
TGAATGAAAAACCAACCTTCATGGTAACCCGGTAAAGCCTCGGGCGACCCGGTTTTTTCCACGACGATGCTTTCCGGTACATATTCTGTAAACCAACCGTTTATTCCTGCTTTTCCCAAGGAAGTAAATAACTCTTCCCGGGAGATCTTTAGTGTATTGGTCCTAATCACAGTAGGAGGAGTCTCGTTATTGGCTTGGCAATAGGCAATGGTATGCTGGATTCCGAAGTTGGCAATCCATCTTTCCACCAGCCACGCCGGATGGGAATACTTGATCGAGACATACGCCACCGGATCGTCTGCCAAACAGGGCAAGGAAAACCCTGGTAGTTTACGTAGGAGGTTACGCAGCACCCCATTGACAAACCCCGCTGCTTTGCGGGAGGAGGACTTAGTCAGCCGCACAGCCTCGTCCACAATGGCATAGTCACCTATGGAATCCAGAAACAGGATCTGGTAGGTGCTTAGGCGTAGTATATTGCGAACTGGAGGGGACATCGTCTCTAGAGGACGATCGGCCACCTGTCTAATGTGCCAATCTAGTAGGCTTCTGTTCCGTAGGGTGCCACATACGATCTCAGTAGCTAGCGCCCGGTCTTTCTTGGTAAGACCGGGCAGCTTCTCATTTAGAGCCAAGGTAGCATAGGCTCTTTTTCCTTCAACCTCCATCAAAACAGCAAGGGCAACCTGTCTTGCGGGGGAGACATTAGTGCTAGGACCCTTACCCATAAAATCAGTCCCGTCGTTGGCCCCGGATTAGTAGCAATCTTAGTAGTTGGCCAATGGAAACGGCAACTGCTGCCACATAGGTCAAGGCCGCTGCACTGAGGATCTCTTTTGTTTTTCCCGCCTCCGCGCGGGTAATATACCCACCCTGTGATAGAAGAGCCATGGCTCTTCTACTGGCATTAAACTCGACGGGCAAAGTCACCAACTGGAATAAGATCGCCGTCATGAACAGCAAAATACCCAGGTCCGTTAACCAACCTAGCCCGGCACCCTGGAAGAGTAATCCTACGAAGAACAAGGGCAGAGCCAGCTGAGAACCAAAGCTAGCCACAGGGAAGATGCTGTTTCGCAATCCCAGAGGTAAATAGTTGGCTGCGTGCTGCAAGGCATGACCGGTCTCATGGGCGGCTACACCAAGAGCAGCAATTGAACGACCCTCATATACTTCGGGGGACAACCGAAGCACCCGTACCCTGGGATCATAGTGATCTCCTAGGGTACGACCGGTCCTCTCTACCCGTACATCGGATAGGTTGTTCCGATCTAAAAGCTCCCTCGCTACCTGGGCGCCACTTTTGCCAATGTATGCTGGATGCCGTAAATACCTGGAAAAAGTGCTTTGCACCTTCAGCTGGGCATACATTGCTAAAACTAGCGCAGGAAGCAATACAATCCATGTCGCATAGTACTGCAGAATATACATGTCTTCTCCTCCTCTTCCTATCCTTACCTTATCTTGGGGCAAGTAAACTCAACACAGCATTTTCCAGCTGTCTCAAATCAACCTCGGTCTCAAAGCAAGGGCCCTTGGGTCTTTGGTTAATAATCCCAAGGACATTTAGCCGAGGATCAACATCGCATATCCCGCTCACCAAATCCCTTTCACAGGCCACTGCTACCACCGCCTCGGGCTGATACTCCACTACTGCCCTTCTCGCCTGGGTCCCTCCGGCACTAACAACAAGTTGAAATCCAAGTCGTTCGCGCAAAGCTAACAGGTCTCCGATGGGACAAGCGCCGCATTTCTGACAGTTTTCCACCCGACCGGTTACCTTCATCCTACATTCAAACCGCTGCAAACAGGCAGGTACTAGAACCAATAGCCGATCCGGTACAACACCTATCTGTTTGCGAATCTGGGTTAGTCGGTTGTGAACCCCGATGTAAGAGCGGCGAATGAGATCCTTAGGAACCTTTAGAAGTCTTCCTAAGAACATGGCAACCGGCAATAGGACCCGCAAGGTCCACTGGATGGGGGCATCAAATATCGCCAAGAAGCGGTGTTTCCTTAGCATCCACACTAAGGCGATGATCCCAATCAATAAGACTATAAGCATTACACCTAAGCCAATCTTAAGGGCAGAAAACACCACGACCAGCTGGTCCCCAAGGTTTGGCAGATAAAGGATTAACCAGGTCAATAATACCACAAACCCAAATGCTGCGGCAAGGAGCCCAACAATCAACCGTGGGCTATCTTGGTAAGAGCTGGTTTTACCCATTGCCTAAGACCTCTCCAATAGTAATACCATAACCATTTACGTAGTCCTGTGCGCCCATGCGTCTACGGGCTTGGGGTTGTACCTCTTCTAACCATACCATAGCATACCCACAGGCAACTGCTATCCCTTTTTGGGGATCAATACGCAAAACAGCTCCTGGCTGTGCCCGGTGACTAGTAGCATCAACTCCGGCCCGCCAAACACGCAAACGTAGGTCCCGATGAGTACAATAGGCAAGGGGCCAAGGATTCATAGCACGGACTAACCGTTCAATTTCATCGGCTGGCCTGTCCCACTGGATACGTCCCCTTTCCTTGGTTAGCTTCGGAGCCACAGTTGCCAGCTGATCATTCTGGGGCCTTGGCGTAAGGTCCCCCTTAGCTAAACCTGCGAGAGCCTCAATTAAGGCCGTTGCCCCCAAAGCTGCCAGCCGATCATGTAACGTTCCTCCAGTTTCCTCTGGAGATAAAACGATCTCCCGTTGCATGAGAATATCCCCCGTATCCCAACCGGTATCCATTTGCATGACAGTCACCCCGGTGGTCGTCTCACCCTTGAGGATGGCCCACTGAATTGGCGCTGCCCCCCGATACTTTGGTAGCAGCGAAGCATGGACATTGATACAACCATATTTCCCCATTTGCAGGATTTCCTCCGGAATCTTCTGTCCGAAGGCCACAACAATGATGGCATCAACATCGTAAGCTGCAAGCTTGGCAATAAACTCAGGATCACTAACCCGCTCAGGCTGGACCACCGGTATCTGCAGTTTTTTTGCTACTGCCTTTACCGGTGATGGTTTGACCCGTTGGCCCCGATCCCGGGGTCGATCAGGCTGAGTTACAACCAAAACCACCTCGTGCCTCTTGGCCAAGGTCTTTAGAGTAGGAACAGAAAAGTCCGGTGTTCCCATGAAAACAAAACGCACATCCAGGCTCCTTCCTTTTGCCTAGTCTTGGGACAGGCAGGTGGCTTTATCAATGAAGAGTATGCCATCTAAGTGATCAATCTCATGCTGTAAGATCCTCGCTAACAAACCATCGGCCTGAATCCTGATTGGCCTGCCCTTTTCATTCAATCCATCAACCTCAACACGGGCAAAGCGTTGTACATACCCGCTCACTCCAGGAATACTCAGGCATCCTTCAACCTCAATATCTTCCCCACTGCCAGCGGTAATCACAGGATTCACCACCGCGATCAGTCCATCCCCAGGATCAACCACAATTACCCTAATTGATTCACCAACCTGGGGAGCGGCAAGGCCAACCCCATTGGCTGCATACATGGTCTCTCCCATATCCTTGATCAGGGTAACCAATCTCTTCGTCACCCGTTTAACCGGCTGGGCGGTTTGACGAAGGACCGAATCGCCCTCCACTACTACTTCCAGTTGTGCCATTTCCACTTGGGCATACCTAGATGCCCGACGCCCCCTTAGTTTTGGATTAATACATGGAAACCGGATTGATATCAACAAAAACAGCTACATCCGGTGCCACCTTTCTTATTCTATCAATAAGAGCCGCCTTTCGTAAAGTAGCCAGTTCGGGTCCCTTCACCATAATCTGCCAGCGATAGCGGCCTTGCAGTCGACTTAGCGGACAGGGCACCGGTCCCAAAACACCCACCGCCTGATTATGGTAGTCCTGGCCTTGCTGCATCGCAATCAGATGTTCCTTTGCTGCTTTAACTACTGCTTCCTCATCTTCCGCAGAAAACACAAGCCGAACTAGATTGGCTACTGGTGGGTAGTTTACCTTAGAGCGAAAGGCAATTTCTTGTTTGTAAAACCCAACGTAATCATGATGTTGTGCGGCCTTGATACTGTAATGTTCGGGATTATATGTCTGCACGATTACCCGACCGGGCCGCGTGCCCCGGCCGGCCCGACCGGCTACCTGGGTCAGAAGCTGAAAGGTACGCTCCGCCGCCCGGTAATCCGGGATATTCAACGTGAGGTCCGCGGCCATCACTCCCACCAAGGTTACTTGGGGAAAATCTAACCCCTTGGCCACCATTTGTGTGCCAATAAGGACATCCAAATCATGGTTACGGAAGTCCCCTAGGATACGTCCAAAGGCTCCCTTTCTGCGGGTGGTATCTCCGTCCATGCGGGCGATGCGGGCTTGAGGAAAAAGATTGGCCAGTTGCCGCTCCACACGCTGAGTCCCCGCCCCAAAACCCCTTAAACTCCTGCTGCCGCACTCAGGGCATGTGGTTGGTATCTCCCGTTCCAGTCCACAGTAATGACAGCACAACCGGTTGATATCCTCATGGTACGTTAGGGAAACAGCGCAATTTTCACAGTGCAACACATGACCGCATTCCCGGCATAGAATAAAACCTAGGGTTCCTCGGCGGTTAATAAACAGGATCACCTGTTCCCTACGAGCTAGGGCTGTTCTGATCCCCTGCTGGAGGGTGCGACTAAACATGGAACGGTTTTTTGCCTTTAATTCCTCTCGCATATCGATTATGTCTACCTGCGGTAGGGGAAGGTTGTTGATCCGTCTTGGTAATGTCACTAAGTTATATACTTTCTGCTCGGCCATATAGTAGGATTCCAAAGAGGGGGTAGCACTGCCTAACAACACCACTGCCCGATTAAGCTCCGCCCGCTTTATCGCCACATCCCGGGTATGATAAGGCGGTTGCCCCTCAGCCTGCTTGTACGTGGTCTCATGTTCCTCATCAAGGATTAGCAAACCGAGATTTCGTACCGGAGCAAAAACCGCCGAACGAGCACCAATCACAATACCAGCCTCACCGGAGGCAATACGTTGCCACTCATCAAAACGTTCTCCATCGGACAACCGACTGTGCAAAACAGCAACATCGTCGGCAAATCTGCTTTTGAATAGTCCCAGCATCTGGGGAGTCATGGAGATCTCCGGGACAAGTAAGATCACTGATTGATCATGGGACCGGACTTCGTCAATAAGCTGCATATATACCTCGGTCTTACCACTTCCCGTTACCCCGTGCAAAAGATACACACCGCCCGTCTGCCGGCGAATTTGGTCTTTAATTTGCTCGAAGACCCTCTGTTGGTCCGGGGTTAGAGCTAGGGGTGTGCTACTTCCTTGCTTGGTGACTTCCGCTAAGGGATCCCGATAGAGTACAATCTGTCCACTGGCTAGGTAACCCTTGTCCTCTAAGGCCCTAAGGGCGTGATAGGATAACCCCTTTTGTCTCAAGAAGGAGAGGGTCACCTTCTCACAGGGACAATTCCCCTCACATCGCTGTGATAGACATGTCTTTTCAAAGTAGCTTAAGACCTCCTGTTGCCGTGGAGCTCGCCGGACCATTTCCTTGGCTTGCCTTAGTTCCTCTCCCGCTACCTTGATCTCAAAGGTCTTCAGGTAGCGATGCCCTGAGGTTTGACCAAGATGACGCATTCCCGGAGGAATGAAGCACTGCAGGGCATCCACGAGGAGACAGCCGTAGTAGTCGGCCATCCACTGGGCCAGGGTTAGCATCTCTGAAGTCAGAACTGGGTCTTGTGTACAAATTCGTAGGATGGGTTTTACCCCCGGGACCTCGGCTTGATCCGCAAGAGCAATCACATAACCAATAACTTGTCGATTATTGAAAGGAACTAGCACCTGGTGCCCTGGGCGCAGGTGATTTTTCAGCTTCTTGGGAATGCTGTAGCAAAAACAACGGTCCACCCGTCGCACTCGTACATCTACGATGACTTGCGCATACCCGGGCATAGTCTCACCTCTAAGTCACAGAAGATCACAGCTGTCCAATACTCGTTTTGTGCATGCTGCTTCAACTTTTACGGATCCGTTCGTACCTAACAGTACCAGAACCCAGTTCATAAAGAGCAACTGTGACAGGCTTATTAGTCTGTACATCAGCTAATGGTTCCGCTCCTTCAGATAACTGTCGCGCCCTTTTTGCCGCAGCTACTACTGCAGTATACCGACTATCTACTCTACCTAGCAATCGATCTATTGATGGTTGATTCATAAGGTCGTGCCAGACCAGTCCCCGCTTTCGCTTAGGATGGCGGCACCTTCCCTCCTATCATAATTAGATGTGCCTTTGTAAACCCCAAACTAAAATGGAATACTCTGCCAATATTGTCCTAACACGGTACGATAGTTACCCTTTATTCTTGCCTTTGTGGCCACAAGAATACTCCACAACTCATCTGCCGCTTGTCCCACATCATTGTTTACTACCGCGTAGTCATACCGTTCTACCGTTTTCAATTCCTGGATGGCCACATCCAACCGAGCAGTTACACTACGCTCATCTTCGGTTCCTCGACCTTCAATCCTTTTCCGCAGTTCCTCAAGACTCGGAGGTAGAAGAAATACCAGCACCGCCTGGGGCAAACGCTGTTTAACCTGTAGTGCCCCTTGGATCTCAATATCCATGACCAGATCATGACCATTAAAGAGCTGCTCATGCACAAAATCCGCAGGAGTCCCGTAGAGCTTACCACAAAACTCAGCCCACTCTAGGAAACCGTCCCGTCTAATTCTCTCCTCAAACTCCTCGGTGGTAAGAAAGTAATAATCCTTCCCCTCGACCTCATGGGCCCGGGGAGTACGTGTTGTTGCAGAAATAGAGTAGATGACCGAAGGATGTCTTCGGCAAAACTCCTCTAGGACAGTGTTCTTCCCTACACCGGAGGGTCCTGAAACCACTAATAATGTGCCTTTACTCACTTCAGTTGACCATCCTTGTCTTCAATTAAAGGGGCTTCCTTTCCCCCAACACGATGGGCGACAGTCTCTGGTTGCACCGCGGATAGAATTACGTGATCGCTATCTGTAATGATCACAGCGCGGGTGCGACGACCGTAGGTAGCATCGATCAGCATGGCCCGTTCCCGGGCATCTTGTATTAGTCTCTTAATGGGCGCTGATTCCGGAGAGACAATAGCCACTATCCGATTTGCACTTACGATATTCCCAAATCCAATATTCACCAGTTCCAAAGCCAAGATTCAAACCTCCTGAATAGGTCACTAACCTAGTTTCCTTAATAGTTCACTCCGTTGTCGAACACCTAATCCCCTAACCCTTCTTGTTCCATTAATACCAACTTCTTGCATAATCCTCTCGCTGGTGATCTTGCCGACCCGGGGCAATGACTCTAATAGATGCCTCACTCTCATTCCAGCAACTACCGCATCATCGTCTTTCTCCAGGACTTCTGCCAGGCTTACGGTTCCTTTCTTCAGCTGAACCTTTAGTTTTGCCCGTTCGCTTCGTATCCAACGCGCCTTTTCTAAGGCCCGCCGCTTCTCTTCCGGGGTCAATCGGGGAAGACTCATGGGTAACCCTCCCTCTTAGCAAAGGAATATACAGTTATTCTACATTCTGTACCTGTTCTCTTATTTTGCCCACTACCGTCTTTGCTTCGACCACCAGTCCCGTTATATGCGAGTCTGTTGCCTTTGCTCCAATGGTATTAAACTCTCTAAGCAACTCTTGGGCCAAAAAATCCAATTTGGTACCCTGCACTCTCTCCTTGTCCATACTGTGCCTAAACTGGCTTAAGTGGCTTTCGATCCGCGCTATCTCCTCACTAATATCAGCGCGTTCTGCTAAAAAGACCACCTCAGCGGCCAGTCGCTGCATCAGATCATCGGGCAGTTTAGGGCCGAGCAATTCCCCAATCCTAGTCTGTAATTTGCTACGATATTGCTCCGTTAGATTTTGCGTTGCGCCCTTGATACTTTCCAATATTTTCTGAATCATATCTAGATGACCTTGGAGATCAATAACTAAGCGCTCTCCTTCCCGGGAGCGCATAAGAACCCCTTGGGCCATTGCCTCGGTCAGGGGCTTTTGGATCACATCCCAAGCCTGTTCTGGACAGAAACTCTCCTCAAATCTGAACACCTCTGGCAGACCCAATAACGTATTGATATCAAGGACACCGGTGGCGCCTATCTGTTCACAAATCTGGTTTGCAGCCGCGGCATAGCTGCGGCACAAAGCCAAATCCACCAACACATTCTTTGAGATTTGAGCTGTTCCCTTGATCTCTATATCAATCTCGACACGACCGCGCTGGACAAATTCTCGCACCGTTTGTTTAACCCGTTCCTCCAAACACAGGAGATAACTGGGCATCTTTACAACAATATCCAGATAGCGATGATTTACCATGCGCACTTGTACCTTGGCATCGGCAGTATCAACATTGCCGTAGCCTGTCATACTGAAGAGCGCCAAAATAATCCCCTCGATTTCATCAATATTCTACTATAAAGGTGATAAAATGTAAACCTAGCAGCAAACTCAAGTACGTAGCCAGCTAACCCTTGGGGAAGCAAGGTTTCGCAGCAACCTCAGTGTCCAGTTAAGAACCAACGGCCAACCGGCGAACAGTAGAATCAGCCCCCAGTCCATGGGTGAGAGCACCACGGTACGGAACAAGTTACGCAGCAGGGGAACATAGACTACGGCAAACTGCATAAGGATACTCACACTTACCGCACTAACCAACAACGGATTAGCCACGATACCCCGGGGACCAGCACCATAGGTACTACATTCAAAGGCGTGGAGCAACTGGGCCAACACAATGGTACAGAAGGCCAGACTACGGGCGCGGGCCATATTCCCCGGATAAAGCCATAGGCCAATGGCAAAGACCCCAACGGTGGATAGCCCAAGGAGACTACCCCGACCGAAGATCCTCCGGGCCATACCACCCGATAGGATGTGTTCATTGATCCGCCGGGGTTTTTTTCTCATTACGTCTTCCCCAGGTGGATCCATACCCAAAGCCACCGCGGGGAGTCCGTCGGTCACTAAGTTCATCCACAGGATCTGCACTGCAACTAAGGGTAAGGGCAGTTTCAACAAGGTTGCCACCAGCATCGTGAGGACTTCACCAACATTACAGGTAAGTAGGTACCCGACAAACTTTCTTATGTTAGTGTAGACTCCCCGTCCTTCTTCAATAGCATGGATGATTGTGGCGTAGTTATCATCAGCAAGCACCATGTCCGATGCTTCCTTAGTCACGTCGGTCCCTCCTTGACCCATGGCAATACCCACATCTGCCTCGGCAACCGCGGGAGCATCGTTCACCCCATCACCGGTCATAGCCACAATATGCCCCATGGATTTTAGACAGCGCACAATCCGCAGTTTGTGTTCCGGTGACACACGGCTAAATACACTTACGTGCTGAAGGTGCATAATCAACTCTCGATCCGTGAGCCGATCCAACTCATGACCAGTCAGCACCGATGCTGTCTTTTGGACGAGACCTAACTCAACTCCAATGGCCGTAGCCGTGGTCTTGTGGTCGCCGGTAACCATAATCGTCCGTATCCCCGCTTGTTCCGCCTTTCTAATCGCTGCTTTTACCTCGCGCCGGGGGGGATCATAAAGTCCAACAAGTCCTACAAAGGTTAGACCCTCTTCTATATCCTTTAACCCATCTGCCTTCTTGTAGGCTAAGGCCATTACCCGCAGGGCATCCCGGGCCATTTCCTCGGCAATTTCGGAAATCCTTTGCCTGCTTAGCGCCGTTAGGGGGATCCGCTCCCTTCCCCAATGAATGTATCGGCTACGGGCTAAAATAACCTCCCAGGCGCCCTTGGTTAGGCCCACCCCTTCGCCTTTAAGACTATAGAGTACCGTCATGCGTTTCCGCTCCGAGCTAAAGGGCAGCTCACCTAGGAGAAGGTATTCCCGGTGATGTTTATCCACCTCTTTAGTCAAGAGATGAGACAACTGGACCAGAGCCGCTTCGGTGGGATCCCCTTGCACAACTAACCCACCGGTAAAGGATGCCCTGTGTTCTATATTCGCACTATTGCACAAACCGCAAACACGCAATGCCCAGAATAGGTCGGTGCCCTCCTGGGGTATGCCAAGGTCTAGCAGTCCTTGCCCTTTGTGAACTGCTCCTCCAATCCAAAGACGTTGCACCTGCATTCTGTTTTCCGTAAGGGTTCCGGTCTTATCTGAACAGATGATGTCGGTACAGCCTAAGGTTTCCACCGCAGGTAATCTGCGGATAATCGCGGCCCGGCGACTCATCCTTTGTACCCCTAAGGCCAGGGCAATGGTCACCACAGCAGGAAGTCCCTCGGGAATGGCGGCCACAGCCAGACTTACGGCAATCATAAACATCTCTAGTACCGGTATACCCCGCCAAACCCCACTGGCAAATACCACTACCACAAGAAGAAGGCAAGCGGCAACTAACCAACGTCCCAACTGAGCAAGTCTTACCTCCAACGGTGTCGCAAGCCGACCAGCATCCTGCAGCATAGCAGCAATCCTTCCTACTTCACTTGACATGCCTGTTTCGGTAACCACCGCCACACCCCGACCAGCGGTCACCACAGTACCCATATAGAGACTGTTTTTGCGATCACCTAAGGGCGTCTCCCCCGTTCCAATCCATTGGTAGTCCTTGGATATGGGGAGGGATTCCCCGGTTAAAGCAGACTCATCGGTATACAGGGAAAAAGACTCAACCAGACGACAGTCGGCCGGTATCCGGTCGCCACTGTTTAGGAGAATAATATCTCCGGGTACCAATAGTTCCGCGGGTATCTGCTGCACGGAGCCGTCCCGGAACACCTTGGTGCGAGGTGCAGTTAGTCTGCGCAGTGCCTCCAGGGATCTCTCTGCCCGGTATTCTTGGATGAAGCCCAGAAATCCGTTTAGAAGTACAATGGCGATAATCGCCCACGCATCGGCCATTTCATCGAGGAGAATAGATATGAGCATGGCACATAGGAGAATAACCACCATGAAATCCTGAAACTGGGACAAGAAAAGACCAAGGGGCGATATCTTCTTCAATTGCCGCAGGTGATTAGGACCATGCTTGGCCAGCCGTTCATCGGCTTTTTTCTGGCTCAGTCCCCGCCCCGCGTCTGTATCAAGCTTTTGCAGTACCTCGCCTATAGAACCCTGATACCATTTATCCGTCATAGCACAACTCCCCAGGACAAGATAAAACTAACCTCAAGTTAATCAATATTCACTGGGGCCATAAAAAAGACCCGTCAGTTCCATGGGAACCGACGGGTCGTCCTAAGCAACCCTTAATTGGGCATATTCTCAAGGCGCTTTGCCGCTGGATCGTTTTGGGGATCTAACTGCACCGCCCGGTAATACTCATGGGAAGCAGCCTCTAAATCTCCCTTTTCCTCATACAGCATACCAAGATAGTAATGAATCCGAGGATCATCAAGATTGAAAAGCCTGCCGGTCTCTAGAATCGTCAGAGCTTCTTCCTGCTCATTCGCCTTGATTTTCAACAACGCCAATTCCAGATATACTTCGGGAGCATTGGGAGCAATCTCCAAGCTCCGCTCGTAATACTCCATCGCAGTTTCATCTTCCTGCCGATGCTGGCTGCAAAGACCCAAACCCTTTAGGGCAAGGGCCGAGTTCTCATCCTCTGCGATCACTTCAAGGAAAAGTTCTTCAGCCTGATCGTAGTCTTCCTGCTTCAAATAAACCTCACCAATAAGAGCCTTTACCCAGTAATACTCAGGACCCATATCTACAACCTTTTGGTAGGCTGAGATCGCGTCTTTCGCCTTGCCCTGACCAAGGTATGACGTGGCTAGGAGCAAGTGCTGATGGGCGCCATCGGGGTAACTGGAGGTAGCCTGCTCCAATTGGCCTGAGGCAACCTCTAGGTTATCTATACCAAGATGGACTAACCAAAGTGTATAGGTGTCCAGGATTGTCTTTACATATTCCTCAATGCTATCTATCCTTGCACTAAGGGGAGTTATATAGGTAAAAAGGACCAAAACCACCAGTATGCCAATCAGTAACTTCTTCTTCAATCTAGCCACCCCATTCTCATTCGGTCTAGCCTAAGATCAAAGCCAGTTCCTCATCCTATTTTACCAGTCCTACTTCCATGAGGCAAGGATGGCAAGTACCCAATCCAAGACCCCAGCAAAGTCAGATCGGGTATGTACCTGGACCAAAAGCATCTACTTTTGAACGTAGAAGAAGCCCCAGAAGATTCCGGGGCCTGTACCCGGCGAAACCGCATCCACCTATTCGCTGTCCGAAGCAGATTGTACACTGTCGGTTGGACTATGGCTAACTTCATCTATTGTAGCGGGATTGATGATAGGCAAAACAATTGGCTGAATGCCTGCAGCCTGTGTGACGCTGCTGATAGTCGAGCGCAGATAAGGAAACAGTACACTAACAGCGTTCCTGTCGAGCAATTCCTTTTTGACCTCTACAGGCAGTTCCTCTTCGTCATTAAATCCAAAAAGACCTTGAAGTGTCAAGCTGAGCAAAAGCGTAGGAGTATCTTCATCTTGAAAATCCGATTGGATTCGACAGAAGAGACGGACAACACCCGTATCCCCGCTGCCGCTTAGGACTTGTGATCTCCCCAAAAACGTCCTAAGCTCAATTTCCTCGTCCTTACGAAACATTCTCTCCGGGTCTATCGAAAGCTCTAGTTGTTCAATTGTATAGGACCGGAATTCAAACACGCGCTTAATCTTATCTAGACCCGTCATGCGGCATCAACACCAGTAAAAAAAATACCTTTTGCACTCAACCCATCAGCAAAATCAAACCGGTACGAAGAAAGGCGGTTGTAGTAGCAGACTTCTTGCTCATATTCCTCTACGAGATCCTGGATGTCATCGGCCAAAAATCGTACTCCGGCCCTCTCAAATAGAGCATCTCTATCCGCCTCTGACATGTTTTCAAATTGCTCGATCAACCGATCAGCAATTTCACGGGTTAACACTTCTCCCCACCTCCACCTTTTAACTTGATACCTTTACGCTCCCTCAAGCTCGGAGTGACATCTCGCCACACGAACGTCGAAAATAAATCCCGGTCTCTTCACACAGTAAATCAAATACTCATCGTTCATATACCCTAGTTTATTATATCCTGTTCCATCCTGAGGGCATGATCATTTTGACCACTCCAACCCCTTGCGATTCTGAAACCATCTGCACCGCTACCGATTCCGCTTGTTTATTGTTCAATTCAGGTGTTTTCTTGACTATAACAGCCACGACTCTTTTTAGTTCGTTCCGCTGTGCTATTTTGGTCAAGTCCAGTAAATGTTCCGGCGAACAACGGATCACACACGAGAGCACCGAACACCGATGGTCGCGTAAGTGGCTTGCATTCTTAGTATACCGGATCGCACGGTCAATGTCATCGAAAAAATACGCCCCAGGCCCTAAACGACTGTTCTTTGAACATCGTGTATAGTCAAAACCGCCTCCACATATTTCTAAAGCAGCCTTTTCTTTGGTGGCGTGGTATGCATCTGTCCGCAACTCCATAGCCGAAAAACCACCACCTCCGCGTCGCACGAAGAAATTTCCGTTTCATTATCTACGTTGGCTATGAAACCCCTATATTCCTGCTGAACTTCTCATCGCTACCATGCCGTATCGCCTCATCTGTTTTTGGAAATAGAAGAGACCCTAGAACCATCTAGAACCGGATGCTTTGCTTCCCAAAACTCCATCCTATGTAGCTTGGGCTATGCTGCCACACGTGCATGTTCTTGATTTTCTATGCTACCACAGTTTATCATGTACCACACTTACTCAACGCAGCCAGTCTTTGGCTCCCACATATCCCCGTACTTGATAACCTCACCAATCATGACATGACCAGCCACATCACTTCGATTAGTTCGTCTGCCTTCTTTTTCGAACCAATTAACTTTCGATTACTGCAGGAAAACGTGAACCTTTGGCGAAGTATGTTTATGTAATCATCGATTAATAAATTCTTTATGAATGTCAAGCTGAACAACGCCCATCAAACCGCGAGAGCATCGTCGTACAGCCCAGCCAATTGTTTTGGTGCACAAACTCTTTGTTATACAATCGCCGCCACTTAGAACAGATCAGTTACAGAACACAGGAATATAAACGCCTGGGACAGATCAGGTTGCAGTCGAATATGAAGGAGGGTTGTCATCAAAAGCAGTATCGCAAACCTGGAGAGCCTTCCCTGGTTGGGGTCTATCAATCTAAAGGAGGAGTAGTCATTATGCATTTTAGAGGTATTCGTCGCTGGTTAGTCTTTGTATGTATGCTATCGGTAATCCTCTTACCTACGCACATAAATGCAGAGCAAGAACGGATTACCCTTGAAGTCGTCCTTACAGCAGGACGTAATCCCAATGTGAACGTAGTACAAGACTATGGGACCACCCCATGGACGGAGATCCTAACCCAGGAATTCCAGAAGGAGTACCCTTATGTTGATCTAGTCTTCCGGACAGGAAGTATGGAGCAAATGACGGTAATGATCATCGGCGGAAAGGGACCGGATATCGTCAATGGGATGGGACATGCCTTTATCAACTTAGGGAGGCAAGGCGGGTTCGTCGACCTAAAACCATTACTAGAAAAGGATGGCATTTACGAGGAAGTAGAGCAATGCTATTGGCCACCACAGTTTGAGGCGTTCAAGCATCAAGAACAGCTATTCGGGCTTCCCCAGTACTTAGGAACCATCGCCATGTACTACAATGCGGATATGTTCGCTGCTCATGGGATCCATAATCCCGAGCCGCGGGCCGATCAAAGCACAATGGACTGGGAAGATTTTGAAGCAATTGCCAAGAAACTAACCCAAGATATTGACGGTGATGGAGTCACCGATGTGTGGGGATTCACCAAATGGATGACCGCAACTGATCGAATTCATTATTGGATGAAGGCCGCTGGTACAGACTTTTATGGGAACGAGGAGAAAACAGTAAGTACCCTGGATAATCCCCAAGCAATCGAGGCTTTAGAATTCCTGCAGGGTCTTCGTTGGGAATCCCAAGTAATGGCACCGCCCAATGCCCCAACAAGCTGGCTCCAAAGCCAAGCCGCCATTATGGAAGATGGGTCCTGGAGCCTAGTTAGCTTCCTCGGGCTACAAAAGGACGGGCGACCAAAGGTCTCCTTTGAGTGGAACCTGTTCCCCATGCCCATTGGTCCCTCAGGGGAGCGCTCCACCTTAGCTACCAACGACGGATACGGGATCAACAAGAATACAAAGCATCCCGAAGAAGCATACGCCCTGTTGAAGTTCCTCGCTGGTCCAATGGCCAATGAAATCAAGGCCAAGTACCTGGCCTTAGCACCGGCCCATCGTGATGTGGCACCGGAGTACCTAGATCTCATGCGGGTGCTAAACATGGATGTGTATGACATTAATACTTTTGTCTTCACTGACGCAGGGGCCTACGCCCATCCAGAGGTAATTTACTCAGATCCGATGGTCAGTGAAAGGGCCTTTAAAGATGCGTATACAAAGATCTTCGATCAAGGCGCACCTGTTGGTCCTACTTGGTCTGAGGCCATCGCCGCCATGAATCGCACCCTTGCATCAACTGCCCAGGGACCTGTGCGCAGGGAAGTGAAATGGCAAGGTCAAGACTGGATAAGTCAAGACCTTAACACCGCAATACCTGGGTCAGCCGTGGTGCAAAAGGATGGTAAGCTCGTCATTGAGGCCGCAGGAGCCGACATCTGGTCATACAGAGATGGCTTCGGATTTGTCTACCAGGAAGTTGCAGGCGATTTCGAAGCAGTCCTGTGCCTCCACTCCGCGCCGGATACAGATCCCTGGTCCAAATCAGGTATCATGCTGCGTAGTGAGGCCACCGCAGAATCAGCCAACGTCACTGTGCTAGGTACGGGTAAGAATGGTCTGGTAATGCAAGAACGGCAAGGGGTAGGCGACTATGCCACCCAGGTCAAGAGCGTCTCTTGGACTAATGGAGAGCCGGTGTACTTGAAATTAATCCGCAGGGAATTCACTGTCACAGGCCAAATGTCCTTCGACGGGAAAGTCTGGGTCACGTTGGGTACTGTGGATATCGACCTACCAGAAAAGGTGTTGGTCGGCCCAGCTTCAACATCCCATGCGGCAACCAAAACCGGAAAAGCCGTCTTTAGTGACTGGCAACTTACACCCTACTAATCTCCGAACCAATGGCTACGGGGGCGGTTTCTACCGCCCCCGTAGCGCGTTATGCTCCCCTGAGGCATCCGCGTTTTTTCGCTTTCCATTAGTTGCGTTTCGCAAAATATGTTATTCTAGATAGTATAATTGATCTACAAGGAAGGATCCCTATGCCCTTTGATGGAGTTATGCTAGCAGCAATTAGCCATGAGATTACACCTTCAATTTTAGGAGCGCGCATTGCCAGGATCTATCAACCGGATCCGACAACGGTGGTCCTTGGCCTGCGGCGACCCGATGAGGAGTATCAGCTATTGTTCTCCACAGAACCAACTGATGCACGCCTCCATCTGGTCCAACAGCCCTTTGAACAGTCGATCTATGCCTTTGGCCTTGCCCTTCGCAAAATACTTATCGGTGGGCAGATAGTGGACACAAAGCAACCAGATTGGGATCGTCTTTTTCATCTGCGCGTCGAGACAGAAGAAGGAACCATCGATCTGGTGGCGGAGATCATGGGACGTCACAGCAACCTCATTGCGGTCGATACAAGGACCAGGGAGATCTTGGCAGTCTTAAAGCCCGTAACCGAGCGAATGAGCCGGTACCGGCAGGTACTACCGGGCCTGCGATATATTCAACCACCAGCCGCAAAGAGAAGACCTTTTTATCCATTAAGTAAGCAGGAGCTAACTAGCAGCTTAGATAGCTCCAAACAAATTGATAACGCGCTCCTGCAAGGATTATTGGGGTTGAGTCCCTTACTTATCGCCGAAATTCTTTATCGGAGCGAGATTAGTCCCAGTCTTCCGGCCCATACCCTTGATGAATCGATGATTACGCGGTTGCACCAGGAGCTGGAATCTTTCGGAAAAGCAATAGCGGGGGGCCACTTCTCCCCCACAATGATTATGGATCAAGATGGAAAGCCACTGGACATCGCGGCAACACGAATTCACCATCTAGCCCATACAACAAAGAAGTCATACACGAGTCCAAGTGCCTTAGTTAGTGACTATTTCCGGATAAAAGCAGACCTAAGAAGATGCGCCCAGCTACAAACCCAGTTGATGTCGGTAATCTCCAACCAGTTGAAAAATTGCCAGCGAAAAGTAGTTGATCTAAACGATGCCTTAGCCCGGGCAGAAAATGCCGATGAGTTTCGTAAACTAGGGGAACTACTTACCGCCAATTTGCATCTAGTCAAACGGGGACAAACAATAATTAAAGTCACAGACTATTATGATCCAAATCAAAGGGAAGTCGCCATTGAATTGGATCCAAAGTTTACTCCGGCGGCCATGGCCGAACAATACTTCCGCATGTACCAAAAGGCGAAAAGGGGAAGAAAGATCACCGAGGAACACCTAGAGAGTGTTCGCGAGGAGATAGATTACCTGCTAACGGTACAAACCCACATTGAACTTGGAGAGACAGTGGAGGATCTTGAGCGAATTAAGGCCGAGTTGATGGAGCAAGGATACATTGCCACACCCTCCCAGAAGAGCCGTGAGGGAAAAAGATCCCAACCCCTCATCTTCCGGGGACCAGATAGCGTCCTCATCCAGGTGGGTCGGAACAATAAGGAGAATGACCAGCTAACTTTAAAGCTGGCCCGTCCCCATGATATTTGGCTCCATACCAAGCAAATTCCAGGATCCCATGTGATCATCCGCGCGGAGCGTAAAATGGGTGATCTGACGGAGATCCCGGAACATGTGCTCGTATATGCCGCCCAAATCGCCGCGTACTTTAGTAAGGCCCGCCAAGGGCAAAACATCCCCGTGGACTATACCTTCGTGAAATACGTCAGAAAACCAAGTGGTGCACGGCCAGGCTTTGTTATCTACGAAAACTACCGTACAATCAATGTTAATCCAAAGATTCCAAAGCACGACTAGCAATGTCTTTGCGGTAATACGCGTCCTTAAACTGGATCTGCTCCACCGCGGCG
This sequence comes from Limnochordia bacterium, assembly GCA_023230925.1. NCBI lineage: Bacteria > Bacillati > Bacillota > Limnochordia > Limnochordia bacterium. Next base: position 20,836 of record JALNWK010000006.1, on the reverse strand, counting down.
TAAGTCCTTTTGATCGCCTCAGACACATCCAAATCCAAAGCCGTTACCCCGAGGACCCGCCCCCCATCGGTGACCATGTCTTCATCTTCAAACCTAGTACCGCTGTGGAACACATATACATCCTGCATTCCTTCAACATCGGCAAGTCCACTGATGGGATATCCCTTCCGATACTCGCCCGGATAGCCTCCAGAAGCGAGAATAACACAAACCGCAGCCCGCTGATCCCAGCGAAGCTCAATCTCCTCTAGGCACTCATCGATTACCGCATCCATCACATCAACTAGATCCGTAAGCAATCTCGTCAGCACCACCTGGGCCTCGGGATCCCCGAAGCGGCAATTAAACTCCACCACCTTGGCCTTTCCTTGATGGACCATCAGGCCAGCATAGATAACTCCTTTATAAAGGATCCCTTCTTTCCTTAGGCCCGCCACCGTAGGCACTAGGATCTGGTTGTAGACTTCTTGGATCAAGGCCTCGTTCAGTACCGGTGTTGGGGAGTAGGCCCCCATGCCCCCAGTATTGGGACCTTGTCCCCCCTCATAGATCTGCTTATGGTCCTGGGCAGAAACCATGGGAATAATGGTCTTACCATCGGTAAAGGCTAGGAGACTAGCCTCTTCCCCTTGAAGGAACTCCTCAATGACCACCTGCTCTCCCGCCTGGCCAAAAACCTTATCCGCCATCAAATCCAGCAGGGCCCCTTGGGCAACCTCCCGGGTAGCAGCAACAATTACACCCTTTCCAGCAGCTAAACCATCGGCCTTGATTACAATAGGCAGGGTGGCGCTTGTTACATAATCCAAGGCCTTTTCTAGATCCGAAAAAACCCGGTAATCCGCGGTGGGAATACCGTATTTTCTCATGAGCTCTTTAGCAAAGACCTTGCTTGATTCCAGTTGGGCAGCTCTCTTACTTGGTCCGAAGATGCGTAGCCCTCGTCCTTCGAACTCATCCACGATCCCCTGGGCTAGGTAAGCTTCCGGTCCCACAACGGTCAAGTCAATCTGCTCAGCCTGCGCCCAATCAGCAATGGAGCCTACCTTGCTTGACGGTAGTTTTGGACACTCTGCTAGATGTGCGATTCCGGCATTTCCAGGGTAACAGTAAATCGTCTTGACCTTAGGGCTTTTGGACATAGCCCAGACTAAGGCGTGCTCCCTGCCACCACTGCCGATTACCAATACCTTCAATTACCGTCACTCCCACCAGTATTAGTGCTTAAAATGCCTAACTCCTGTAAAGACCATCGCAATACCGTGCTCGTTAGCCGCATCAATGGAATCCTGATCCCGCACCGAACCACCGGGCTGGATGATCGCTTTGACGCCCGCCTTAGCCACGGCCTTTACCACATCATCAAAGGGGAAAAAGGCATCGGAAGCAATCACACCGCCTTGGGCTTTATCTGTGGCCCCCGCAATGGCAAGCTCTGCAGCGGTGATTCGGTTCATCTGCCCGGCCCCTACCCCCACCGTCCGTGTGCCTGAGGCGAGGACAATCGCATTGGACTTTACATGTTTTACTACCTTCCAACCGAATAACATAGACTCAAGCTGTTGTGGGGTTGGTGTCACTTTAGTAACAACCTGTAGTTTGTCCGGGTCCAAATCTCCAAGGTCCACTGCCTGTACCAAAAGCCCCCCGGCCACCCGTTTGTAGTCCCACCAAGGTTTCTGCTTAGCTCCACAGGCTTCGTCTAATCCCTCAATTTGTAGCAGGCGAATATTGGGCTTCACGGTGAGGATCTCTAAAGCTTCTGCCGTGAAGCCTGGGGCGACGACAACTTCTAAGAAGATCTCACTCATCTGCTTTGCCGTTTCGGCATCCACCACCCGATTAACAGCAATAATCCCACCGAAAATGGACACCGGATCACCTTCGTAGGCTAACCGAAAAGCTGTGGCCAAATCATCTGCCGAGGCTACCCCACAGGGATTTGTATGTTTGCTGGCCACCACCGTGGGATTTGTGAACTCCTTCAGTAATTCCAAGGCCCCATTGGTGTCATTGATATTGTTAAAGGACAGCTCTTTCCCATGAAGCTGTTTTGCCGCAGCTAGGGTATATGGTCCATGACCCGGTTCTTGATAGAATGCCGCTTTCTGGTGGGGGTTCTCACCATAACGCAGGTCTGCCACCTTATCCCAAGGAAGGGTCAAGGTCTCAGGAAACGCTGCATCCTGCCCTAAGAATCTGGCGATCAGTGCATCATAGCGGGCCGTGTGCCTAAAGGCCTTCAGCGCTAGATCCCTGCAAAACTCGTCGGTTAGTCCTCCTTCGGTTTTTAGCAGCTGGATGATCTTGGCGTAGTCGCTAGGGTCGACCACAACAGCAACCCCCGCGTGATTTTTTGCGGCGGCCCGGATGAGGGTTGGCCCCCCAATATCGATGTTCTCAATGGCTTCTTCCATGGTTACATCGGGTTTGGCCACCGTCGCTTCAAAGGGATAGAGATTGACCACCACAAGATCAATGGTTCCAATGCCTAGCTCATCCAACTGTTTTAGATGCTCTTCTTTGTCCCTGCGGGCCAAGATTCCCGCGTGGATCTTAGGGTGTAGCGACTTCACCCGTCCTTCCAGGATCTCGGGAAAGCCAGTTACCTCTGAGACGTATGCCACATTAACACCAGCATCTTGTAGTGTTTTGTGAGTACCACCGGTGGAGATTAGCTCAACACCTAGTCTGCTCAGTGAACTTCCAAACTCCGCAAGTCCCGTCTTATCTGAGACGCTTAACAAAGCTCGTCTAATCTTAATCATCTAACTCCCGCGAATGACCGCGGTTCCCTCCTTTTGTAGGTGTATCTTTAGTGGGAGTCCTGATCCTCTAGGATCCGCACCCGTCTGCCTTCGATGTTCAAACTTCCTTGTGCATATAATTGGATTGCCTGCGGATAGGCAATATGCTCTTGTTCAAGGATGCGGGTAGAAAGGGTCTCCTCCGTATCATCGTCAAAAACAGGTACCGTCCGCTGCAGGATAATCGGGCCAGAATCCATCCCCTCATCCACGAAGTGAACTGTGCACCCCGAGACCCGCACTCCATATTCAAGGGCCTGTCTTTGCGCATTTAGCCCCGGAAAGGATGGAAGTAGGGAAGGATGAATGTTAATCACCCGCCATTTGAATCTATCCAAAAACCAGCCCGACACTAACCGCATATACCCCGCTAAGACTACAAGTTCAACCTTATGAGCCACCAGACACTTATACAATGCTTCTTCAAAAGACTGCTTGTCCGGATAGTCTTCCCTGAGGATGACCTCGGTGGCAACTCCGTGTTTCTCTGCCCGCTCTAAGGCCAAGGCATCGGTCCGATCACTAATCACTACGCTAACCTGCGCTTGTAACTGGCTAGTTTCAATGGCATCAATAATGGCTTGCAGGTTGCTGCCCCGGCCCGAGGCAAGGATGCCTAAGTTAAGCAATGCACTTCATCCTTCCATTATCTGGCGAATGCAACTGTTTTCTCACCCCGGACAACCTCTCCAATGACAAAGCTCTGCTCGCCCATCTTTTTCAGATCCTGTTGTACTGAGTCCACGTCCTCCCCGGAAACAACTAAAACCATAGCAATACCCATGTTGAAGGTGTTATACATCTCATCCTCATCGATATTACCTTCCCGCTGTAGCAGATCAAATACAGGCAACACAGGCCAGCTTCCCTTCTTGATGAGCACCCCACACCCATCGGCCAAGCTTCTGGGCAGATTTTCCGGAAGCCCACCCCCACTAATATTGGCAATACCCTTAATCGGGTATTTCTCCACTAGCTTATTTATTTGCTTAGCATAAATACCTGTGGGCTCTAGAAGTTCCTCACCCAAACTCCTGCCGAACTCCGGTACGAAGGTATCCACGGTGAACTTTTCTAGTAGGGCTTTGCGCACCAAGGAAAAACCACTGGACTGTAGTCCCGTAGAGCCGATGCCAACAAGTACATCCCCAGGCTCGGCAGTACTGCCATCGATAATCTTACTCTTATCCACTACACCTACGGCAAACCCGGCCAGATCATATTCCCCTGGGGCATAGAAGCCGGGCATCTCCGCAGTCTCCCCACCGATGAGAGCACAACCTGCTTTTCGGCATCCCGCGGCAATGCCAGCGACGATCTGTTCAGCGGTATCGGTGGCTAGCTTGCCCACCGCCAGATAGTCGAGAAAAAACAACGGCTTGGCCCCATGGCAAATAATGTCATTGACACAATAGGCTACAAGATCAAGACCCACGGTATCATGTTTGTCCATGAGAAAAGCAATCTTAAGCTTTGTACCCACCCCATCGGTACCTGATACCAATACAGGCTCCTCAAACTTGCCTTGGTCAAAGGCAAACAGACCACCAAAGGAGCCAAGGTCATTCAGCACTTCAGGACCATAGGTTGATTTAGCATGGACCTTGATCCTACGTACCGTCTCATACCCCGCATGGATATCAACGCCGGAGTCTTTGTAAGTTAGCTTTTTTGAATTGTCAATACTGCTCATATCCCTCACTCCATTATCTTGGGTAAATCAGTTTAAGTGATACAAAGGAATGCTACCGGGGTTGTCCCGGAGCAACTCTTAGTACTAGCATCTACCAAACACCATGTTGGATTGGCCTTTAGCAAAATTAATATAAAAAAAGGCAGGCACGGTCTATTTCCATGAAACCTGCCCGCCAGGGTTTTTATCCCGCTAAGGTGTGGCATTAAAAAAGCATGCCTGCATCACTCGGTCACAGTCCCTAAAACAGGCGGAACCCTAGATGCACTTTCATAGTTATTCTTCTCCCGAAGCCGGAATTCTAACCAGCTTTGGCGCCTTCAGTTTAGCAAACACTACTAGTTTTGTCAAACAAAACTACTCCGGCAAAACCCCATGGTATCGGCAGTCTGTGTCTATTCATATCTAAACCACTTCCAGATCTCTTTAGGAGTGGCGGTCTTCCCATACATAAGCATCCCCACACGAAAGATCTTGGCCGCGGCGAACATCACGAGCACGGTGGTAATCAACAGAATCCCAGCACTTAATAGCAGCTCCCAAAGGGGAACCACCGTTAAACCGGAACGCATCATCACAATCCACGGACTAGTAAAGGGAAACAAGCTTACTATCGTCGCAATCATTCCATCGGGATTTTGGATTACTGGGCCAATAAAGATGGCTCCAATACTAGGCAAGGCAAAGGCCAGACCTTGCAGGCTACCTGCACTTTGCACATCCTCCATGGTGGCACCCAACCCAACAAAAAGCGACGCGTACAGCAGATAACCAAGCAGTCCAAAGACAAGTAGTACTGGAAGCTGTTGCCACACGATATACTCCTCCACAGGGAAGTGGAAGCCAAATTTGGCTACTCCCACACCTAAGAGTAACCATAGACCAAACTGAATAACTCCCAGTACGAAGTTGCCAAGGATCTTTCCCTGCATCAGCTCCAAGGGACTAATCGAGGATAGTACCACCTCCGCCATCCGGTCCCGTTTTTCCTGTAGGGCACTATATAGAAGCATACCACCGGTAGCGAGAATCAAGATAACGACCAGTATCGTAAGCACCATCGATACAAGCATGTTCCGCGCCTGCTTTGCGGCATCACCGTTAGGATAAGCCGGGATCACCTGACAGGGAGCACTTAATCTTTGGATCAAGTTTGGGTCTATTCCGGATTGCTGGATCCGGGTATTTTGCAGCAGGGCAGTCAATAGAGCTTGTAGCTTCTCGATACCCTGGGGTTTTTCCATATGCACTGTCACACTACCAGTCTCGATGAAGGACTCTGTCAGGGTAAAATAGCCCTTTGCCTTTATCTCCTCTGCATAGCCAGCCAAGTCCTCCCCGTCATAACCCTTCACTTCGATGTTACTGCTTTCCGTCAACTGCACTAGGGTACCGAGAAGGCCTAGTTCATCAAAAACAACATAGGTATCGATCTCTGGCTTCTCCAGCTTCTCTATCAGCAGGGGAATCCCAGCAAAGACAACGATAATCAAAGGGGTGAGAATCAGTCCTAGTAGAAACTGCTTGTTCCGTAGGTTCCGCATGATCTCCCACATCATGATTTGTCGGGTACCGTTCATATTGCCGCCTCCCCACTGGCGATCCTAACGAAAATATCGTGGAGGGAAATGCGGGAAATGGACATCTCCTCAATGGGAAGGTCCGGATCCAAAGTTGAGACAAACTCAGCCGGCTCGACACCATCCTGCAGCAACAACATCAACCGATTATCCTTCTGGTCGTGCTCCGCTACCAAAGGATGCCGGAATAACTGACTGTTATCGCCTTCTATCACCATATTGACCCGGTAGTTCCCATATTGGGCCTTAATATCCTGTAAGGGACCATAGAGAACCTTTTGGCCTCGATTAATCAAGAAAATGCGATGACTTACCGCCTCCACCAGGTTCATCTGGTGACTGCAAAGGAGCACAGCGGTACCCCCTTGGGCTAGGCGCCGGATCTCCTCCAGGAAAATGTCCTGGCTCACGGGATCTAAGCCAGAAAAAGGCTCATCTAGTACCACCAAACTCGGTTCATGCAGCACAGTAGCGATAAACTGGATCCGTTGGGCCATACCCTTGGATAATTCCTGTACCTTGGCATCGGCATAGTCCTCAAGTCCAAAGCGGGCTAACCAACTCTGTGCCCTCTTCCTTGCTAGGTTCTTCGGTACCCCTTTCAAACCGGCTAAGAACACCAAAACATCCATGACTTTGGATTCCCGATACAATCCCCGTTCCTCGGGCATATATCCAACCTTGCTCTTCACAATAGTTTTTGAGCGCTCCCCCGAACCCAAACTAAAGCCGATGTCTCCCTCATCCGGGCCCACAATGCCCATGATAATCCGGATGATCGTCGTCTTCCCTGCTCCGTTAGGTCCAAGCAAGGCCATGATCTCACCGGGGTAAACCTCAAAGGATATATCATCCACCACCCGGCGCTTTTCATAGCTTTTACCGATCCCCTTAACCGCTAGCGCATGCTCCAACAGTCTATCTTCCTCTCATCCTGCTGATAGAATTGCAAAGTAATCCGTATAAACCAAAATCCCCACTAGCACCCGTGACAATCTCTGCGGTTCTTAGATGCTTATGAAAGCGGCGCAGATGGGGTGGCAAAAAAGAAGCCCCTAGGGCCGTAACCAAGAAAGGTAGTGCCAGCCCAAAGGAATAGGTAGAAGTCCCCCTCTAGATATGGCCCCACCCATCGCCGCAAACATGAAAATAGAACCAAGGATAGGACCTACACAGGGAGTCCAGCCAAAGGAGAAGGCCACCCCCAGGGGAAAGGAGTTGAAGATGCTCATACCCTTTAAAACATAGCCAGCCCGCCTCTCTTTAAGGAGGGGATGAAGCCGAAACACCCCGCAGTATACAACCCAAAAACAACGATGAATACCCCAGCCACCTTACGAAAAGTCACAAGGTTAACAAGCAAACACTGGCCAATGAAACTCATGGGAAAACCAAGGAGCGTAAAGACAAAGCTAAACCCAACCACAAAAGCAACTGCATTGGTGAAGAGCTGATCAAGCTTCTTGCTGTAGGCCAGTTCCCCGGCTGAATAGCCGGTCAAATAGCTTAGATAACTTGGTACTAAGGTAAGACACAGGGTGAGAAAAACGAGGCTACTCCCGCGCCAAAGGCTACCCACAAGGAAAGATCTCCTGAGTCCATTAAGTCCACCACCTCAACGAGACTTTAGGACAGTCATTCCACAAATCAGGAAAGATTCCCTGCTACAAGAACCCTTTACTCGGTGTAGGCACGCCAACCCCGCTCTTGCAGTTTCTGATCCTTGGCCCTGACCTCATCGGCTAGCCCCCGCTTAAACCTCTTTACCGTCGCCGCCATGACATCATCAGCGGTACCAAGAATCTGACAAGCTAAGATCGCCGCGTTCTTTGCCCCGTTAATGGCAACGCACGCCACGGGAATGCCGGTGGGCATCTGTACGATGGAATACAACGCATCAGTCCCCGCCAGGGTACTGCTTAGGATTGGCACACCAATCACTGGTAGATGGGTATAGGCTGCAAGGACCCCCGCCAAATGGGCGGCTTTACCCGCTCCAGCGATGATTAGCTTCAAACCACGTTCTGCAGCAGTCCTGGCATACTCCAAGGCCAAATCCGGGGTGCGATGGGCAGAGATAATCCGCATTTCATAGCCTACCCCTACCTCATCTAGAAAAGATGCGGCATCAGCCATCACAGGCAGATCCGAGTCGGATCCCATTACAATCCCTACTAAAACTTCCTTTGTCATCCTACTCCCTCCAACGTTCACCCAAGTATATTACTTATACCAGACTCTTAAACTATCCGAGTTACCCTCAGCGGACTCCGATTCTCCCCCCCGGTAGGGGACAGGGATGTACTCAACCGAAGATCTTCTTTGCGCTGGCTGAGGATATAGATCCATCAGCTCATAGATACGACGGGGCAGCCCACAGATGACATTCAGGCCCAGTTCCTGCAGCTTCTGGCAGGACAACGTATAATCATGGGTCCAGTGTCCTTGACTAAGCAAGGCCGCTAGCTCTTTAGCCTTACCTTCATCGAGTTTATCCTTGAGGATATCAAACACCGTTTGCTCTACTTGGGATAGGGCCTTCTTCGCCACGTCAATGAGAATCAGTGTCTCATCGTCAATCCTGTTGACGTCCTTCTGCTCCAATACCTTAACCACAGATGCTGCCGGGTAACTCCCTATTTGTGGATCAACGGGACCAAGGACTGCGTTCTCATCCACCACAATTTCATCGGCAGCAAGGGCGATTAACACTCCCCCTGACATGGCGTAATGGGGAATAAACACCGTTACTTTCCCCGGGTGACGCTTGATGGCATTGGCAATTTGCTCCGAGGCCAACACTAAACCGCCCGGTGTATGTAGTATTAAATCAATGGGCATATTGGCCGGGGTAAAACGAATCGCCCGCAGAATCTGCTCCGAGTCCTCTATATCAATAAACCGTCGGAGGGCAAATCCCAGAAAGCTCATAGACTCCTGACGATGAATTAGAGTAATTAGGCGACTTCCCCGCTCCTTTTCGATGGACCGATGCAGCGTAAGCCGAGCCCTCTCCAGCCGGCGCTGCTTGAACATCGGTAAAAATGCAGAGACGACAATGATAATCCAAAAGATCTGGAATACGATCCCCACTGTAAGTCCCCCTTATGCGAACATGTCCCGGGCGGCACCCAAGAGGATACCGACTCCCAAAACCACAAACAAGATACCTGCCGCCAATTGAATATACGCTGCAGGAATGTATCTGACAATCGTCTGCCCAATGAATGTGCTAATTAGAGTTACCGTCAAAAGTCCTAGGGAAGCACCGGCGAATACGAGCCAGGGCGATTTGTATTGGGCGGCAAGGGTAAATACCGCTAGTTGTGTTTTGTCCCCTAACTCTGCTAGGAAAAGCGTGCCAAAAGCAAGAAAAAATACCTTTAGATTCACTTTGCTAACCCCCTTCTTGATGTGCTGCACCAATTAGCACTCGTATATTATCTATGCCGTGATCTTGCAAGTATTTCTCCAAACCCGCAATAATCTTCGGCATAGTGAAGGGATCTACGAAATTCGCCGTACCAACGGCAACAGCACTGGCCCCGGCCAAAATCATCTCCAGAGCTGCTTCGGTACTGTCAATGCCTCCCATACCAATAATCGGGATCGAGAGCTCTTTATACACCTCATAGACCATCCTTACTGCAATAGGTCGAACCGCCGGACCGGAAAGTCCCCCCATGGTATTACCCAGCACTGGACGGCGGTACTTAAGATCAATTTGCATCCCTAAGAGGGTATTGATCAAAGAGACGGCATCGGCACCGGCTTCCTCCACCGCTCGGGCAATCTCTTTCACACTGGTTACATTGGGCGATAGTTTCACAATAACCGGCAGCTTAGTGGATCTACGCACAAGCTCTGTCACTTCAGCTGCCATACTGGCACTGGTGCCAAAGGCCATACCCCCGGCCTTCACGTTGGGGCAGGAAATGTTAACTTCAATTCCCGCAACCCCAGCTGCATCGCTGAGCATCTCGGCCAACTGACCATACTCCCTTGCGGTATTGCCCGAGATATTAACAACCACCGGTACATCCCATTCTCTAAGAAAGGGAAGGTCTTCTTCAATAAAGGAGGTCACACCCGCATTTTGCAGTCCGATAGCATTGAGCATCCCACTGGGGGTTTCGGTGATCCGCCTCGGCCGATTACCTTCCTTTGGTTCTAAGGTTACCCCATTGACCACAATTGCCCCCAAAAGATCCAGTGGGAAGTATTGGCCATATTCCCGCCCACTACCAAAGGTACCCGATGCTGGCATTACCGGATTAATCAAGGATAGCGCGCCGATCTGAATAGACAAATCAGGTTTCATGCAATCAAACGGATGCCCCCTTAAGGATGCATCCGTTCATCCCTCCTTCAACGCTGTTTTCCCAGTAAGTGATCAAAGTCTATCTCGGCCGCATTAAATACAGGACCGTCCACACATACCCGTACATAGCCCTTTTGACCTTTGACTTTACAGGCACAGGCAAGGCACGCACCTACCCCACATCCCATTCGTTCTTCCATGGAGACTTGGCAAGGCAGGTCCCTCGCAAATCGTGCCACCGCGGCCAACATGCCCACAGGACCACAGGCGTAAACGCCATCTAGACCCGGTAGGGCTTCGACTAACCCCTGCGTGGGGAATCCTTGAACACCGAGGGAACCATCTTCCGTGAATACCTCTACAGCACAGCCAATTTCACTAAAGGGACCTACATCGATGCAATCGGCTTGGCTTCGAAAGCCAAAGAATGCCCGCACCCGGTGACCGGCCTGGATCAACCGACGGGCCAACAAAAATAATGGGGCCAAACCGATTCCGCCTCCCACAAGGGCCAGTTCGCATCCCCCTGTGGTGGGGAGTTCGAAACCTCTACCGATGGGTCCAAGGAAATCAATGAGTTCCCCAGGAGATAGCATACTTAAAGCCTTGGTTCCCCTTCCCACCACCCGAAACAGGATCTTTAGGGTCTTTTGTTCCTCGTCTATATCGTAGATGCTAATTGGACGCCGTAGCAGGGGATCACTCGATACAGGTACTTGGTGCCCTGCCCGTGGCAATACATGGATAAACTGCCCCGGTTCTGCATCTTTAAGATCTCTACTTTCAATCGTAAACAGATGGCAGTCTTCAGCCACTTTGTAATTTTCCACAAGCAGTCCTGAGTATTCCCTTTGCATCAGTTCATCCCCCACTTAACCCACAACCCGTAGTAAGTCATCCCGCATAGTTTTTGCTGCCTGGCGGGCCGCATCAGCAAAGTTGCGCTCCCCATATTCAGCATAGGCAGGCTTCGTATAAGCAAAAATGATATCCCGGGCTGAGTTTACCACAGCACCTTTCCCGTTCTCATCAAAACAGGGCAATACCTCCAAAGCACCGGCCCCCTGGGCTCCATATCCAGGCACCAAAAAGATGCAATGGGGCAATAACTCTCGTAGTCTCTTTGCATCATCAGGATAGGTAGCCCCAACCACTACACCAATAAAACTGTAACCGCATTGGCCCATTTCTTCCCCGACCACCCATTCTGCCACCTTTGCTGCCACCGCCTCATAGGCCTTTCCTTTGGCACAGGTGAGATCCTGAAAGTCACTGGCAGAGGGGTTCGAGGTTCTAAGCAGAACAAATAGGCCGTTACCATGTTCTTTGGCAACATTAATAAAGGGGCGTACTCCATCTACCCCAAGATAAGCGTTAACCGTTAATGCGTCCATAGACCATACTTGGGTCTTCTGTTCAAAGATGTCTACCTTCCCGAGGTAGGCATTGGCATAGGCCTCTGCTGTGGAACCAATATCGTTTCTCTTTCCATCACCAATTACCAGAAGTCCGAGCTTTCCCGCCTCCAAGACTAACTCCTGCAAGGCGAGCATCCCCCAGGGACCGAACTGTTCAAAAAAGGCAAACTGGGGTTTAATAGCCACAGCATACTCAGCCACAGCTTCCATAATCCCCAAGCCGAACTGGAACAAGACCTCCTTGATCGCTTCCGGTCCTTGACCAAACTGTTTGGTTGCCTCCTGCTTAAGATACTCAGGAATCAAGTGCCAGCGGGGATCCAGTCCCACCACCACATGGCTTTGCTTTTCCGTAATCTTCTGATCTAGACGATCTGAGAAACTAATCACCCACAACACCATCCCGCATAATTATCTGTCCATGATAGATCAAAGCCTTGGGCCAGCCCTTTAGTCTCTTGTCGGCAAAGGGGGTATTACAGCTTTTGCTGTAGAATTCATCGGGCTTTACGGTCTTCTCCAGGTTAGGATCAATCAGTGTGATGTTGGCAATCCTACCCGGCGCAATGGAAAAGGGCTCCAAGCCTAAAATACTGGCCGGTTTCGTCGAGAGGGCTTCAACCGCCCGCAGCGGCGCCAAATGTCCCCGACCCACCAGTTCAGACATCACCACCGGTACCGTTGTCTCCAGACCAATCAGGCCGAAGGGTGCATGAATGTACTCCTGCTCCTTCTCCTCTCTGGTATGGGGTGCGTGGTCCGATGCAATACAATCAATAGTCCCATCGGCCAGTCCCCGACGTACAGCCTGTACATCCTCAATAGATCGTAAGGGCGGATTGACCTTGGTGTTAGTATCAAAGGTACTGACCGCCTCGTCGGTCAAGGTCAAATGATGGGGGGTCACCTCTCCAGTAACTCTGATTCCGCGCGCCTTCCCCCAGCGGAGTAAGTCCACAGAGCCTGCGGTGCTCACATGGGCAATATGTAATCGTGCGCCGATCTTCTCTGCCAAAAGCAAGTCCCGGGCAATGATGGCTTCCTCCGCAACGGGACTAATGGGTGGTAAACCCAATACCGTAGACCAATACCCCTCGTGCATCACTCCACCATCGGCTAGTTTCGCATCCTCCGCATGACAGATCAAGGGCACATCTAGCATTTTGGCATATTCCAGCGCCTGGCGCATCAAGAAACCATCGTTAACACAATGTCCATCATCGGAGAAGGCCCGAACACCGGCTTTAGCCATCTCCGTAAGCTCTGCTAGTTCCTCACCTTGGAGTCCCTTGCTAATAGCACCAATCGGGTATACATCAACCACGGCGTCTTGTTGAATAACCTGCTGCAAAAACCCTAAGACGGTCTCCCCGTCAAGAACTGGGTGAGTGTTAGGCATACAGGCAACAGCAGCAAACCCACCCGCCGCTGCGGCCAAGGTACCGGTTCTTACGGTCTCCTTATCCTCTCGCCCGGGCTGACGCAGATGCACATGGATATCCACAAGCCCCGGTGCCGCCCAAAGACCATGAGCATCATATACCTCCATCCCGGGTATTTCCTCAATCCTAGGTGCAATCTGCACAATCTGTTGATCCTCAATGTAAATGTCTAGCAAAACCCGATCCAGATTTGTAATCGGGTCAATGACCAAGGCGTTTTTAATCAACAGGCTCATCTATTCTACCTCCCGCCAAAAGCAAATACAAAAGGGCCATACGTACCGCTACACCATTGGTAACCTGCTCGGTAATCACTGCCCGGGGGTCGTCTGCCACAACAGGACTCAGTTCTACCCCCAGATTAGTTGGTCCGGGATGCAAAATCAAGCAATCATCACGCAAGAAATCTAGACGTTCCCGGTGTAGGCCAAAGGTACTGACATAATCCCGTATAGACGGAAAGGCCACCCGATGATGCCGCTCCTTTTGTACCCGGAGCAGGTTAACTACATCCATACTAGGCAAGAACTTGTCCAAATCATAGACGACCTTAACACCTAGTTTTCCAATATCCGCAGGGATCAGGGTGGGCGGACCAGCTATAAAAACATCAGCACCCAGCTTAGACAACCCCCAAATATTTGATCGGGCCACCCGACTATGTAAAATGTCCCCGATGATTAGAACCCGCAGGCCTTCAATCTGCTTCTTGTGTTCCTGAATCGTAAATAGGTCCAGTAGGGCTTGGGTAGGATGTTCGTGCCAGCCATCTCCGGCATTGATCACACTAACATCCACCTCCCGGGCCAAAAAAGTGGAAGAACCCGCCGCATAATGGCGCAAAATGATCACGTCTGTTCCTAGGGCACATAGCGTTTTCGCTGTGTCAAGAAGGCTTTCTCCCTTTTGCACACTACTTTGGGCCACGGCCACGTTAATCACATCGGCACTCATGGCCTTTGCCGCCATCTCAAAGGAATTCCGAGTCCGGGTGCTAGGTTCATAGAACAGATTGGCGACCACCTTTCCTCGGAGGGCTGGTGTTTTCTTGACAGCCCTGGTTAGAATCTGTTTGCAAGGTTTGGCTGTTTCTAAGATTAACTGGATCTCCTCCGGTGTCAAAGGTTGTAACCCGAGCAGATCCTTACCGCGTAATCCCACACCAACCCCTCCTTCAGCATCTTTCCATCAAGTTTACCGCATCTTGACCATCGATCTCGGCTAAGCAGACCTTCACAACCTCATTTTTAGCAGTCGGTACTTCTTTTCCTACAAAGTCAGCACTAATCGGTAGCTCCCGGTGGCCCCGATCAACAAGCACGGCCAATTGGATTGCCCGAGGCCGACCTAAATCAATTAGAGCATCAAGGGCTGAGCGCACGGTTCTACCGGTGAACAGCACATCATCCACCAATACTACAACTTTACCATTAATATCGAAGGGCACATCGGTGGTGCGAATAACTGGCTGGGCCGATGCTAGGGAAAGATCATCACGGTAAAGGTTAATGTCTAGGATCCCGAAGGGAACCTCTCTTTCCTCCACAGCTTCCAGCTTTTGCACTAAACGCTTCGCTAAGGGCACGCCCCGAGTGCGAATCCCTATCACCACAAGATTCTCCACCCCACCGCTTCGCTCTAGGATCTGATGGGTAATGCGATCTAAGACCCGATCCATTTCCCTCTCATCTAAGACTTGTCTCTTAAATCTTAACATCCTTGCTCCTCCTTTGACCTTGGCCCGCGCAAAATCCCCATCACACCCTTAAGATCCTCGGGTAAGGGAGCATTAAACCGCAGCAGTTTTCCCGTACAGGGATGGGTAAACTCAAGTTCAGCTGCATGGAGCGCCTGCCTTTGCAGGCCCAAATTAAACACCCCTCCACCGTACTTTGTATCCCCCACGATGGGATGGTTGATGAAGGCCAGGTGCACGCGGATTTGGTGGGTCCGTCCGGTGATGATCTGCGCATCTATCCGGGTAAAATGACAGAATCGTTCTTTAACGTAATAGTATGTAATCGCGTTTCGTCCCCCGGCATACCTTACTGCCATCTTCCTGCGATCAAGGAAGTGTCGTCCAATGGGTGCTTCGATCTTCCCTTGATCTAAACTGACCTGTCCTTGCACCAATGCCCAATACACACGGCGTACTGTGCGCAACTTCATCTGCTCCGCCAGGCCCATATGGGCCCTATCGTTCTTGGCCACAATCAAGAGTCCCGAGGTGTCTTTATCCAGACGATGTACGATCCCTGGGCGTTTTATACCACCTATTTGCGATAGCTCTTGGCAGTGGGCCAACAAAGCATTTACTAAAGTCCCCGTCTCATTACCCGGAGCTGGGTGTACCACCATCCCTGCTGGTTTGTTAACTAGCAACAAATCCTCATCTTCATAGATAATATCCAATGGGATATCTTGGGGCTCTAACTCCACCACCCGGGCCCGGGGAATGTACACTTCCACCTGGTCCCCGTAACTCGTTCGGTAACTCGGTTTGCAAACTGCGCCGTTGACTAACACTTTGCCTTCATCGATCAGCCGCCGTGCCACGGAACGAGACGGAATTTGGGGGTGCCTGGTCAAAAAAATATCCAGACGCTGTTTGTTGCTGTCTGAAGTAGAAACAATCATTACCGCAGGATCAAGATCGTGCAAATTACCGTCTCACCACCGTTCATTCTACAGTAGCCTTACTGCTAGGCTGCTTTAAGGTATATAGGAGTACAAGAATAACCCCGAGAACAATCGCCATGTCTGCGACATTGAAAATTGGCCAAATCCGGACATCAATGAAATCTACTACTTTGCCAATTCGCAGACGATCAATCACGTTTCCCAAAGCACCGCTGGCACAAAAAACAATCCCCCAGAGAAGACGCGGATCTTTAGGTCGGGCTCGGTATAGATACCAAAGGACGCCTGCAAGGACCACGAAGGTAATAATCACAAATAAAAAGGAGCCAGCGGGGAAAATACCAAAGGCTGCTCCTGGATTCTTCACATAGGTAAAATATAGTACCGGGTGGAGCACTTTGATGGACTGCCCCACATGCATCTTGGACTGCACCAAAAGCTTAGTCACCTGATCCAAAATGACTACCATTGCCCCAATAACCGCATATAGCATATCCCCTACCCCCGGCAAAGTAATTTCGGTGAAGATGCCCAAACAATGTTGGAATAGCCAGTACAGGCCTAAAATATTTTAGCACATATTCCTAGCTTATTCAATGCTGGGGCCTTCTGCTTAGTCCTTCGACTTCTTCCACTATACCTTGGAGTTCGTCAGCATCTACATAGGCCTGACTGACATCTACCGCTGGGGGTACATCCTGGGGCGAGTTGGCATTACCCCACCGGGCAAGCTCTTGCCAGGCGTCTTCTCCATCGTACCCAGTATAGTCTTGTCCATCCTTGAAACTTCTCCCGAAGGGAGGTTTTAGCACTTCCTCCTCTACAGGACGTCTGTCTCCATCGGGCAATCTCTCACTGCACCCATAACACAAGGTAGTATAGGGAATGGCCCGGAGCCGATCGGAATCAATCGGTTGACCGCAACCATCACAAACCCCATAGGAACCCTCTTCTATGGCCTCTAGGGCATCTTGCACCTTTCCGGCAAGCACGTTTAGGTTATCCTTTAGTCCTAAATCCTTACTCCGTTCAAACATTTCTGCTCCTAAATCCGAGGTATGTTGGTCGTAGGCAGAAAGCTCACCCACCGATTGGGTCATACTCTGTGTTAGCCCGGCTTGAATTCCCGCAATTCTGTTCTGCAGTTGGTGTTGGTAGGCAACCAATTGACTCTTTAGTTTCATCAATTCCTCATGAGATAGTTGATTCATGACAGATACCTCCTGTTTTACGGTGCTGTAGCTAGTCTTTCCATGACGATCTTAGTAAGCTGCGCAATATAATCTCCGATCACTGGTAGATTTAAGGAAGCAAGACGAGTAAGTAACAGGAGAAAAACCGCTCCCACTACCGTAAAGCCGACTGCAATTCCAAAACCCCGCACAACTCCCGCAACGAAGTTAAGATACATGATACGTCGTGGATTACGGTACAGTTCTATGTACTCAGCAACACTAGCCTTTTCCATGGATGTGGCCAATTTCTCCAGCCGACGGATCAGAGTTGAGATTAGCCCTTCATCAATGGTCTTGGACATGGCTTCCTCCTAGCAGGTTCCCAGTGGTCTATCCTTTAGCTTGCCCACGTCCCCGGCAACTTCTCCTATCCAAGTTCCGGAAAGTGCCCATGTCATGGCGCCAAATGACAAATCCTGTCCAGGGTGCGGCAGATTAGAGCGCTGCGTTCGCAACGCAGAGTTCGAGAGGTCGTTAGGATGCTTTTGATTGGAGAATCATGTAAGGAGCGACTTAGTAAGAAGAGGTGGAATTCCGCTCCACCGAGCACCGCACCAAACAAGAGTAAAGCATTGCCCTAATAACCATTGGACAGGCCCAATATCCGTAAAAACTAGTCGCCCTCAATGGTGTTGCACCAAAGGTTCTAGTACGTACCAGCTGGCCTGTAAATGATACAGTTTGGCGTACTTACCCTTTTAGTGGAAAAGCTCGGTACGCGTACCCTGTTCAGCGATCTAACCCTTAGTAAGCACCATGATCTGATCGGCAAGCCTTGCCGAATCGATTCTATGCGAGACAATCACGGTGGTCTTACCCTCACCTATATCCATGAACTTGCGGAAGATCTCAGCCTCCATAAGTGGGTCCAGTGAAACAGTGGGTTCATCCAGAACCGTAGTCGCCGCATCCCTCATAGACCACGAACAAGGGCCACCCTCTGCCACTGCCCAGGGGACAACTCGCTGTCACCAAACAGACGACCTAATGGCGTATCTAGACCATTAGGCCAGGTTTGCACTGACTCCGTGAGTTCCGCACCTTCCGGCAGCCAGCAAGAGCGTCCTCACTGGTCCGTAACGAGGACTTCCGACACTAACACATAATGCCTTTTCATCATATTTGGCCTTGGTTTCCTTGGATAAGGTATTGTAAATGCGTATTCCGGTCAATTCAGATACCTTGCTAGGCACAGGAGGTATACTAGTCTTATGGATTCATTTCAGTAGTAGTAGTCCGCAAGACTTTCCCCTGGATGATTTCAGAGTCCGTGGCGGTCAGTTCCCCCGTCCTTTGGAATAGCACATTAGAAAGGATTTACGGGTAAAAGTAATGACAAAGAGGGGTAGCTGTACAGTGGGGTACCGGTTGATATCATGGCATACAATGAGTATAATATAGTTAGAATACTACTATGAGGAGCTGATACCATGCAGATTAGACCATCCGCAAGCATCCGGCAGAACTATAATGAAATTGCGGCTTTATGTAAGTCATCTGGTGAACCGGTATATCTAACGAAGAACGGCGTGGGTGATCTTGTGGTTATGGATATAGAGGCGTTTAGCAGACGCGAGAAAATGCTAAGATTGAGGGAGGAGCTATTGGCCGTTGAGGAAGATCGTCTAGCGGGTCGTATGGGGAGTACACCGGACGAACTAGATGATTACCTAGGAAGCATTATTGCTGAGGTGGAACATGGAAAAACAACCTAAGTATAGGATACTTGTCTCGGACCGTGCCCGTCAGATGTTAGCAGCCCATGTTCGCTTTCTGGCACAAAAAAGTCCCAGAGCCGCCTATAAAACGAGAACTGACCTTATGAACGCCATTCGTTCCTTGTATACAATGCCAGATCGTTTTCCGTTTTTCGAGGCGGAGTTTATTCCTTCGAATAAGTACCACAAGATGTTTGTGGAGAAATGGTATCTAGTTCTATATCAGATCAGAGATCAGACTGTATACGTGGATTATGTCATTGATTGCAGACGGGACTATGGGTGGCTGGTGCGTTAGTTAAATCTGTTCATCGGTCCCATTCAGGTCAACTCTAAACGCGCACAAATCATCGGATCGTGGTTCTAGCAAACCCCAGTTCCCTCGCCAAAGACCTAATTGATTGGCCATATCGCTGGTATTGCTCTCGGACGAATTCCACTACCACTTCCGGTATAATACTGTAAGCACGAAGAAAGCTGGGTAAAGCGGAACACTTCTTTTTGCAAACACGACAATAGAACCGCGCGACAAGCACTCTTACCTTTTTCCCTCCGATAGCAGCGAAACGCTTGTACGTACCGTGCCTATACATAGGGATACCACAGCAGATGCACTTCTTGTTCCGTATCTGGCTGAATTTTTCATCCTCGTAGTACTTGACCTGGCCTTTTATATTTGGTATTTTCAAGATGTATCATCTCCCTTAGGGGAGTGGGGTCTTGTGGCGGAAAAAGATAGCGTAGCCAACGTCTTTTTGTCTTTTTCCGCGGTGCCCCATGCTCCGATTCCAATTTGCTAGTAATTCCGCACTCTATCTCGTTATTCCTTGTCCAGCAAACAAAAAAAGACCCGCGTCTAAACGACTTAGGTCTTACTCCGAGTATGGCATTTAATGTGCTTGAATCATGCAGTTTTTGTCTCAAATAATGTGGTGCCTAACATAAGTAGAGCGGTTAAAAACTCCTCAATTTCGCCGGGTTCCAAACCCCTAAACTTGTGATGTACCACTATCCTTTGCCGAAGTGGTTCGTGAACATGCTGCAGGTTGATTTGGTTTAGGATCAACGGCTGTCCGCACAAAAGAACCATGGCATAGTTTTAAGAGTCCATCTGGAAGTTGAAGAGCATCCGTAATTCATTCAAAATGGCCCCACCCAGAAACTGGCCCTCATCCAAAATAATGAATGGGGTCTGGCTTTTATGACATATGAGGTTAACGATATGGTCCCGGAGGCTATGAAACATGTTCACCTTCTTGTTCTTCGGCGCAAGACCAAGGCCGATACACAAGTTGCAATTGAAGTCCATCACCATCAGATCGGAGAAACAACAAGATAGACCACATGAAACAATTGCGCATTGATTTGGCTTGAGAAGGCACGAATACATGTCATTTGCCCACACCAGGCCGGCCGTAGCAAAAAGCGAAACCCTTAACTTTCTTAAAGTATTTCATCCGTGCTGTGAATTGCTTCAAATCGCTACCTGCCGAGTTGACGGGCTACTCGGCAGGTAGTTTTCACGCAGCCAATCGATTGCGTTTTAGAGGAATCAGATAATTGGAGCAACTTCCTGTTTCTTGGTTCGGATGACAGTGATGCACCTGAACCTGGGTTTACCATCCTAGAGCAAGATGCTCATGGAAGCATTCGCTTCAATATGTATCTGAACAACCCGACCGGTACGAGCACTAGGTTTGCTGTGATCGTGTTGCTTGATTACAGGTAAGTGTCGGCGTCGGGGGTTCCTGTGCTTGTACAAGTTCCGCCACATAGTAAAATTAAGGTTCCGGTCGTGTTTGATCCCGATGATATTCCTCGGGATTCCGTTAGTGAACTGATGGTACTCGCTGCATCCAACCGGGCGTATTTAGTTATTGGGGGGAGAAGAGTTGGTCATCAAATCTTCCGTTTACCCAATCCAAACGTAGGTGAAGTAGATGGTTGAACCCTTCCTCACTCCAGCGCATACCCACTCCTTT